>NZ_JBITTH010000006.1:159342-360264 GCF_044541755.1 Streptomyces sp. NPDC085524 | reverse complement strand
CGCCCGGGCCGCGGCCGGGCGCGGGGCGCGGCGGGCGGTGGCGGGCGCTGGCGGCGGTGGGCCCGGGGGCGGGGCGGCCGGCGCCGCGCCGACTGCGGACCACGCCGGTTGGCGGTGCGGAACCGGGCCCGGCGACTACGCGGAGCCGGGGCGGGGCTACGTCACGGTCGCCAAGTCCGGACCATTGCCGCGCGCTCCCGGGACCCACCACTCTGGCGTGGACATGCCACTCGACGCGTCGGAGGAACCCGATGTTCACACGCAAGGCCGCCGCCACCCTGGCGACCCTGGCTCTCACCGCGACCGGCCTGCTCGCCGTATCCACAGGTACGGCCCAGGCGGGCGCCCTGGCCTGTAACGACACGGCCCGGAACTACGTGACCGACGAGGTCAACACCTGGCCGCACGACGTGCTGGCGGTGACCACGTCGTACTGCAACGACATCAACGTCAAGGCGAACGCCACCGCGAAGGTGCGTACCTGCTTCGTCCCCTCCAGCGGCGGCTGGTACTGCAATTCCTTCCGTTGGGTGTACGCGGGGACCTGGGGCCTGGCCGCGACCGACGTGAAGGACGGCACGAAGTTCTACCTGGAGTTCGACCGGTACTCGACGGGCCGCGTCTCCTACTGACCCGCCCCCCGTGCCGCCGGGCCGTCGATCGCGGGCTCCGCCCAGACGGTCCTGCCGACGACGCGCCCGGCGGCCCCGGCGGCCCCGCACCGCTCCACGACCGCCGCCGGGGCTACCGGCCCTCGATGACGGGCGCCAGCCCGTCCAGGAGGGCCCGCAGGCCGAATTCGAAGAGGTGGTCCAGCCTCAGGTCGTAGCCGTCCTCGAAGGAGCCGACGACCTTGGCGAAGGCCGGGAAGCGGCCGGACGACACCAGGTCCCCGAGCGCGACCGCACGGCTGTCCATCCACTGCTCCTCCGACTGGCCCGTCGTGGCCTCGGCCTGTGCTTCCGCCTCCAGGTGCGCCGCCAGCCCCTGTACGTGGCTGTAGAGCAGCACGTGGATGTCGAACACCGTCTCCGGGGCGAGGCCGTGCCCGTCGAGCGCGCCCAGCACCCACTCACCGTGGACCATCAGGTTCGGCACGAGCAACGGGCGGGTGAGCGAGCCGAGTTGTGCCAGCCACGGGTGCCTGCGGTGCAGGCTCCACAGGGTCCGCCCGCTCAGCTCGATGCGGGAGCGCCAGTCGGCAGGGGCGTCGGCCGGGTAGGACTCCTCGCCGAACGCCGCGTCGGCCATGAGCAGGACGAGGTCCTCCTTGCTCGGCACGTACCGGTACGTCGACATCGGCGCGACGCCGAGCCGGGCCGCGATCCCGCGCATGGAGAGCGCGGCGAGCCCTTCGGTGTCGGCGATCTCGACGGCGGTGCGCACGATCCGCTCCAGGCTCAGCTCCCGCTCCGGGTCCGGGGCGGGTGGCGGGCGCCGCCGGGGCGGGGCGGTGCCGGGAGCGGTCCCGGCGACGACCGTGCCCGTCCGGGGCCGGGTCTCGACGAGGCCCTCCATGCGGAGGGTGGTCAGCGCCTTGGTGGCGGTGGCGAGTGCGACCCCCCATTCCCTGGCCATCTGCCGGGTCGAAGGGACCGGGTCCCCCGGGCCGAGCTCGCCCTCGGTGATGCGCCGCCGGATCTCGGCGACGATCCGCAGATAGGGCGGATCCCCCGCTGCCCCTGTGGCCTTCGTCACGTTCTGCCGCCTCCCTGGTCTGTACTAGTGCAGAGGGTAGCAGCGACGATCCTGCTCGCGGAATCAACTGCCCTAGTACAGCACCGGTATTTGCCCAGTTGAGGAGCCTGTGCGTGCACCGTACGGTCAGTCATACGTACACCGTACGAGCAGCCGCAGCACCACACGCCGAAGGGGAAATGCCATGCAGACCGTACTCATCTCAGGTGGCGGGATCGCCGGTCCCGTGCTCGCCCACCGGCTGCGCCGCCACGGCTTCCGTCCCACCGTCGTCGAGCGCGCCGCGGGCCCCCGTGCGGGCGGCCAGGCCGTGGACATCCGTGGCGTCGCGCTCGACGTCGTCGACCGGATGGGCCTGCTGGAGCGGGCGAGCGGCGTCCGCACCCGCATGCGCGGCATGTCCGTCCTCGACCCGGAGGGCAACGAGGTCCACCGCTCCACCGAGGCCACCTTCAGCAGCGGCCGGCTCGACGGCGAGGACATCGAGGTGCTCCGCGAGGACCTGGTGCGGATGGTGCACGAGCACACGCGCGAGGACGTCGAGTACCTCTTCGACGACACCATCACCGCACTCGAGGAGCAAGGGGCGGGCGTGCGCGTGGACTTCGCCCGCCACCCGTCCCGCACCTTCGACCTCGTCGTCGGGGCGGACGGGCTCCACTCCACCGTGCGGCGCCTCGCCTTCGGGCCCGAGGAGGGCTTCACCCACCACCTGGGCAGCTACCTGTCGGTGTTCGGCGCGGAGAACTTCCTGGGCCTGGACGACTGGCAGCTGTGGCTGACCGACGGTGACACGGGCTTCGGCATCATGCCCGTGCGCGACAACACCGAGCTCAGGGTCGCCTTCGGCTTCGAGTCCGGCCCGCTGCCGGACCACCTGCGCCGGCCCGCGGCCCTGCGGGAGACCGTCGTCGGCAAGCTGGAGGCCCTGCGCTGGGAAGGGGCCCGGCTGGCCGAAGCCGCACGCAAGGCCCCCGACTTCTACTGCGACGCCATGGCCCAGATCCGCATGGACCAGTGGTCGAGCGGCCGGGTGACCCTCCTCGGGGACGCGGGCTACTGCCCGTCGCCCCTCTCGGGGCAGGGCACCAGCATGGCCCTGGTGGGCGCCTACGTCCTCGCCGACTGCCTCGCCCAGGCGCCGGGCGACCACCGCACCGCGTACGCCGCCTACGAGCACCGGATGCGCCCGTTCGTCACCGCCAACCAGGCCCTGGCCACGGAGAACCCCGGCGGCCCGGCCTCGGAGGAATCCGTGGACCGCGCCAAGAACGCCATCTCCCTGGATGCCTGAGGCCGCCGGGCGCATTGCGCGCATCCTCAACGAACCTTGCGCGGCCCGCACAGCAACGTCGGTCCGGGATTCCTAGGCTCCCCGAAGTACAGGAATCAACGACTGAAACGAGTGCACGCATGTACCGGATGAGCACGAAGAAGACCGCCCTGAAGCGGCGCGTGGCCGGCGTGGCCGCCGTGGGCGCCGCGCTGCTCGGCACCACTGTCCTCACCGCCGCCCCCGCGCAGGCGGCAGGATCATGGCACTGCAAGAACATCGGTGCCGGCGACCTGTGCATCAGGACCGTGTCCAACGGCTGGGATGCCAAGTACGCCAAGTACAGCGGAACGCCGGCGAACGTCGACTTCAACCTGACGTGCACCGGCTCGAAGGACGGCACCTGGGGTGACGGCGGCGCCTTCTGGATCTCTCCGGGCGAGACCAAGACGTACACCTTCTCCCTCGGACGCGACCCCTACGACATCAACACCACCTGCATGGTCGTGCTGATCGACCTCAACAGCCGTGGCCGCTGGTACACCGACTGGGTCTAGCCGATCCCGGAGAAACGGCCGAAGCACGTTCCGTAACTGCCCGGTGGAGGCCGCCGCAAAGGCCCCCCGGCGAAAGAGATTGGCCTGTCATGACACTCGCACGTACCCGGCGTCTTGCCGTCGCCGCCGCATCCGCCGCCCTTGCCCTCGGTGGCATCCTGACCACGGCCGGCTCCGCCAGTGCCTCCCCTGGCGAGAGCACCTGCAGTGTCCGCAACGGCGTCGGCACGGTCTGCATCTACGAAGGCAGCAGCGGTTACAACGCCAAGTTCTACAGCAGCATGTCCGGCAAGGTCGACTTCAACCTGCTCATCCACAACGGCATCCAGCACGTGGGTGACGGGGGCGAGTTCTATGTGACGTCGGGCGGGACCTACTCCTACTACTTCGCCAGCGGCAGGCAGCCCGACGCCGCCGTCTGCATCTACTCGAGGGACGGCCAGTTCGGGCAGTTGTGCACGCCGGTCCTGACCAACTGACGGCCGGGCAGCGGCACGGACGACCCGCCAGTGGCGCCTGGCCGCCGTCCCCCGGCATGCGCTGAGCACCGGTCGGTACGGCGCCCACGGCGTCACCGATCGGTCGGTGCCGAAGCTCCTGTAGCCGCCGTCCCGGTGGCGGCCAGGGCCGCCTCCAGGCGGGCCGCGTCCTCGGTGTCCTTCCGGCGCCGGGGGCGGCCCGGGACCCAGACCGGCATCATGCGCTTGATCTCGATCTGAGCCTCGGGCGAGACCACCGGGCAGGCGAGGCCGCGCAGCCGACCCGGTTCGGGGGAGGAGAGCATCCCCTCCGGCCACGCGGTCCCCGCCCACGGGCCGCCCGCCACCACCACCCGGCCGTCCGCGTCCCGCGCGACCAGGGCGAAGCTCAGCTCCTCGCCGTCGCGTACGAGGTCCAGCTGCTGGTCGTCCGCGCGCAGGACCCCGTACCCGCGTGCCGTGAGGAGCTGCGTCAGCCGGTCCGCGTCCCGTGACCAGGCGAACCAGTCCACGTCCTCGTGCGGCCGGGTGATCTCCCCGAGCCAGAAGTCCATCGCCCAGCCGCCCCGCAGCCAGACCTCCACGCCGAGGGCCAGAACCTCTTCGATCATGGCCAACTGGCGTTCCTCGCGTGCCTCGTTCATCCCTGCACCGTACGTGCCCCCGCGTGCCCCCGCGCGACCGCGCGGACCCCCTTGACGGTCCCCGCGGCCGGGGGGACGCTCCCGGGTCTGGCATTCGAACGGTTGCAGCTGGGGGGCGTCATGCCGGAGGAGCACGTCCAGTCGGCGGGGGAGCTGCGGGCGCGGCTCGCATCGCGTGGGGCGCGGTGGTCCGTCTCGGAGCACCTGGCCGACGACGAGCCCGTGCCGAGGCCTTCGCTCGGCCTGGAACCCGGGGCGAACCTGACACCCGCCGAGGAGGCGGGAACGGTCGATCTGCGGGGGCTGATCGGGCACGCGAGCGGCAATGCGCACCTGACCCGGCGCCGCGCCGCCCACGGGCTGATCCCGGGCGCCCCGGCCACGGGCACTGCCCGGCCCGCCGCCGTCGACTGGCGCAGCCGCTGGGGCTGGCCGTGGATCACCAAGGTCAAGGACCAGAACCCCTGCGGCTCCTGCTGGGCCTTCGGCGCGGCCGGTCTCGTGGAGTCGATGGCCCGCATCGAGCACGGCGTGTGGGCGGAGCGCTCCGAGGGCGACGTGCACGACGGCCTGCGGTTCAGCTGCGGGCAGGGCTCCAACCCCGAGACCGCGCTCGACTGGGTCAGGGACAACGGCGGGCTCGCCGACCCGGACTGCTGGCCGTACAGCGTCCCGCCCGACGGACTGCCCGCCTCCCGCCGCGACGCCTGGCGGGCCGAGTACACGCCCAGCTGGGACCGCTCGGGGAGAACCGTCCGGATCACCGACTACGTACGCCTCGGCGACGTGGAGCAGCAGAAGGTGTGGCTGGACACGGTCGGCCCGCTCACCGCCTGCTTCGACGTCTACGACGACTTCTTCGGGCTCGGATCGGGCGTCTACCACCGCACCAGCGACCACCTGGCCGGCGGGCACTGCGTGCTGATCGTCGGCTACGACGACGCGGCCGGCTGCTGGCTGTTCAAGAACTCCTGGGGGACCGGCTACCACGTCGGCGGCTACGGCCGGATCGCGTACGGCGAGGCCGGCATCGACCACTGGGCCAAGTGCGGCCTGCGCGGCACCAACATCGACCCCTGGAGCAAGCGCCGCCTGCACACCGGCAACGTCTACGAGAGCGGCAACGGCCGCGCCCACCGCAACTTCGAGCTGCTCGGGACGACGACGGGCAACCGACTCCAGCACTGGTGGCGCGACGGCGACTCCCCCTTCCTCTGGGCCCGCGGGGGCATCTTCGCGAACGACGCCTCCGGCCAGCCCGCCTTCACCGGCACCACCTACAACCGCAACATGGAGTCCCTGCACGTCACCACGGGCGGCCGGCTGCGCCACTGGTACTACGAGCAGTCGGCCCGCGTCTGGCGCGACGGCGGTGCCTTCGGGCCGGGCGACGCGGCGATCGGGTCCACCCCGGCCTTCATCCAGAGCGACTACGGCAAGCCGGGCAACTTCGAGGTGGTGGTCCGCACCGTGGACGGCCGCCTCAATCACTGGTGGCGGATCAACGGCGCGCCCTGGACCTGGAACGACGGCGGCCGCTTCGCCTCCGGCATCGCCCACTTCGGTCCCGCCCTCGTCCAGACCCGCAGCCGCCACCTCGACCTGGTCGCCGCCCGCACCGACGGCCGGATGCAGCTGTGGTGGCGCGACGACCCGAACGGCTTCGTCTGGCGGGCCGGGGAGGTCTTCGGCAGCGGTACGGCGGCCGTCTCCGCGCCCTGCCTGATCGAGGCCCAGTACGGGGCCGCCGACGAGGACACCGCCGGGAACTACGAGCTGTGCGTGGCCGTGGCCGGCGGCCGCGTCGAGCACTGGTGGCGCGGGAACGCCTCCGGGTCCCCGTGGACCCGCAGCGCCGTCTTCGGGCACGACGTCGCCGCGGTCACCGGGATGCTGCAGGGCAGCTTCGGGTTCAACCTGGAGGTGATCGTGCTGCGCACCGACCGCATCCTCCAGCACTACTGGCGCAACGGAGCGGGCTGGCACGAAGGGTCGGTGATCGGCCCCGTCTGAGGACACGGGCCGGAGCGGGAAGGTCGTGGCGGGTGGAGGTACGCGAGGTCGCCCTCGCCGCCGGCGAGTCGTACGAGCTGACGCTCGCCGGGCGCGGTGCGCGCGGGTACGTGTGGACCTGGCAGGTGACCGGCGACGAGGACGCCGTCTCGGTGAGCGAGGCCGCGCCCGCCACGGAGCGGCCGCTGCCGGGCGCCTCCCTGGAGCGGACGTACGTGGTCCGCGGCCGCTGCCCGGGCGGGCGGGCCCGGATCCGCTTCGCCCAGATCCGGCCGCCGTACCCGCAGGAGGCCCCGTACGACGAG
Organism: Streptomyces sp. NPDC085524; assembly: GCF_044541755.1. Classification (NCBI taxonomy): domain Bacteria; kingdom Bacillati; phylum Actinomycetota; class Actinomycetes; order Kitasatosporales; family Streptomycetaceae; genus Streptomyces; species Streptomyces sp. NPDC085524. The sequence goes on along the minus strand of NZ_JBITTH010000006.1, from coordinate 353,295 downwards.
TTCGTGCTGGAGGTGGAGGTCACCGCGGGCTGAGCCCTCCACCGCTTGCCGGTACCTGCCGGTCGTCGCCCGCAGGGAACCCCCTCCGCCCGCGGGGAGGAGCCGGTCACCGGCTCCTGAGCGCCCACTGCTGGACGGATTCCAGCGGGCCCCGCTCGAAGCGGCGCAGCCACAGCCCCGATCCGGCGGCCAGCGCGAGGGACACCGCCGCCCACAGGCCCATCACCCACCAGGGACCGCTGCCGCCCAGGCGCTCGGCCAGGCCCAGGCCGATGCCGTAGCAGAGCAGCATGCAGAGCAGGTTCTGGGCGACGTAGCAGGACAGGGCGGTGCGCCCGACGGAGCCGAGCGCCTTCGCCCCGGGCACCGCGAAGCGGTCGAGGGCGGTGCCGATCAGGCCGATGTACCCGACCGCGATCAGCGGCGCGATGCCGTAGCGGCCCAGTACGAAGAAGTCCTGCCCGCCGAGGGCCGCGGCCGCGCCCAGCGGCAGCCCGAGGCCCAGTCCCCAGGCCGCCATCCGGACGCGGATGCGCCGCCCGGCGGCGGTCGGGGCGAAGGCGCCGGCGCGGTGCAGCCGGACCCCGAGGAGGAAGAGGAGGACGAGCAGCCCGAAGGTGAAGACGGGCTCGATGCGCAGGGCGGCGAAGTGGTCGAGCCGGAAGGCGATCTGGTCGGCCCAGCTGCCATGGGCGTAGAGCCGCACCGCCTCCGGGGCGGGGGTCTTCGGGCCGCCGTCCGGCGTGGCCAGGTCCCCCAGGGTCACCAGCCCGACCAGCGTCAGGTGCACCCCCGCGGCCGTCCACAGGGCCACCCGCCGTACGCGCTCCGAGCGGGCCAGGAGCCAGGCGACGAGGAGCGCGGTGACGGCGTACCCCATCAGTACGTCCCAGGCGAAGACGAGGAGGAAGTGGACCGTGCCCTCCAGGAAGAGGAAGGCGGCCCGGCGCGGGTACCGCCCCGGCCAGGGCTCGCCGCGCCGGGCGGCGGAGTCGTACTGGATGGCCAGGCCCACGCCGAACAGGATCGTGAGCAGCGACAGGAACTTGCCGTCGGCCAGGAAGCGGAAGACGCTCTCCACGACGGTGGCGGCAGAGGGGTCGGCGAGAGGGTCGGGCGCGCTGAGCCCGCCCTGGAGCACGCTCCACTCCGAGCCGGGGGAGGCGAAGATCCAGACGTTGGTCATGAGCGTGCCGAGGACGGCGGCGCCGCGCAGGACGTCGAGGAGCGGCAGCCGAGCGGCCGTCGTGCGGTCCGCGCCGGCGAGGAGTGTGTCGGCCATGACTTCAGGGTCCCGGCGGGCGCGGCCCCGTACGTCCTGCCGGTGGACGAAGCCCCGGTACACCCTTCGATGCAGCGGCGGGCGGACGGCGTCCGCATCATGGACGGCGCCCGGCTTGCACCCCTGTTGTATCTATGCTGTGCGCATGCCGGCCCCAGCCACCCCCGCAGTCGCCCCCGCCACCGCCGCCGAACGCGTCTACCAGCACGTCAAACAGGGCGTGCTCGACCGCCGCTACGAAGGCGGCAGCCTGCTCACCGAGGGCGAACTCGCCGAGGCCGTCGGGGTGTCCCGCACTCCGGTCCGCGAGGCGCTGCTGCGGCTGGAGACCGAGGGGCTGCTGAAGCTGTACCCGAAGAAGGGCGCGCTGGTCCTGCCCGTCTCCGCGCAGGAGATCAACGACGTCCTCGAAACCAGGCTGCTGATCGAGGAGTTCACCGTACGCAGGGCCGTCCCGGCCCCACCCGGCCTGCTGGACCGGCTCGCCGGGCTGATCGAGGAGCAGCGCCGGTACGCCGCCGCGGGCGACCTCCCCGCGATGACGGCCGCGGACCGGGCCTTCCACGCCGAGATCGTGGCCGCCACCGGCAACCAGATCCTGGGCCGGCTCTACGACCAGCTCCGCGACCGGCAGCTGCGGATGGGCGTCGCCGTGCTGCACGCCCACCCCGAGCGGGTGGAGCGGACGCTCGCCGAGCACACCGAAATCCTGGACGCACTGCGCGCCGGGGACGCGGACACGGCCGCCGCGGCCGTGCGCGGCCACATCGGGCGGGTCGAGGCGCTGGTGCGGGGGCAGGGCCGGTGACCGCGCTGCCGAAGGACCCTCCGGGCGGGCGCCGGGCCGTCGCCGTCTGGTGCATCGGCGTCGCCGTCTACTTCGTCGCGGTGATCTTCCGTACCAGCCTGGGCGTGGCCGGCCTCGAAGCGGCGGACCGCTTCCACGTCAACGCCTCCGCCCTCGCCGCGTTCTCGCTCCTCCAGCTCCTCGTCTACGCGGGCATGCAGGTCCCCGTCGGCCTGATGGTGGACCGGCTCGGCACCAAGAAGGTGCTGACGCTGGGCGCGGTGCTCTTCACCGTCGGGCAGCTCGGCTTCGCGCTCTCGCCCTCGTACGGGATGGCGCTCGCCGCCCGCGCGCTGCTGGGCTGCGGCGACGCGATGACCTTCATTTCCGTGCTGCGGCTCGGCACCCGCTGGTTCCCGGCCCGCCGCGGCCCGCTGATGGCCCAGCTCGCCGGGCTGGTCGGCATGGCGGGCAACCTCGTCTCCACCCTCGTCCTCGCACCCGTCCTGCACGGGGTCGGCTGGACGGCGGCCTTCGCGGGGAGCGCGGCGGCGGGGCTGGTGGTCCTGGTGCCGCTGGTGCTGTTCCTGCGGGACAACCCCGAGGGGCACGGGCCGCCCGCGGCCGCGGCGCGGGGCGGGAGCGGCTTCGTACGCCGCCAGATCAAGGAGTCCTGGAGCGAGCCCGGCACCCGGCTCGGGCTGTGGGTGCACTTCACGACGCAGTTCCCGGCGATGGTCTTCCTGCTGCTGTGGGGCATGCCGTTCCTGGTGGAGGCGCAGGGGCTGTCGCGGACCACCGCGGGCGGGCTGCTGACGCTGGTCGTCGCCTCGAACATGGCGCTCGGGCTGGTCTACGGCCAGATCATCGGCCGCCGCCAGTCCTCGCGGATCCCGCTCGCGCTCGGCACCGTCGGGGTGACCGCGCTGCTGTGGGGGTCGGTCCTGGCCTACCCGGGGGACCGGGCGCCGATGTGGCTGCTGGTCACGCTGTGCCTGGTGCTGGGAGGCTGCGGCCCGGCGTCGATGATCGGCTTCGACTTCGCCCGCCCGGCCAATCCGCCGGAACGTCAGGGCACGGCCTCCGGGATCACCAACATGGGCGGTTTCATCGGCTCCATGACGACGCTGCTGACGGTGGGCATCCTGCTGGACGCCACCGGGGACGACTACCGGATCGCCTTCTCGACGGTGTTCGTGCTCGAGGCGCTGGGCATCACCCAGATCCTGCGGCTGCGCGGCCGGGCCCTGGCCCGCGAGGCGACCCGGGCCCGCGTCACGATCCCTGCGCCTTCGGCACCGCAGGACCCGCACCCGCACCCGCACCCGCATCCCCACCCCCACCCGCAACCGGAACCGATCCCGCGTGCGTGTCCCGTTCCGGAGACCTCGGGGAAGGGGTCCCCGTAGCCGAGGGGGAACTGCCGGAATGTGGATCAGGGCGACCGCCGCCGCGGTGCCGGTGGCGGAGAGGTTCGAGTGGTTCCGCGACGTCGTCGCCTCCGCGCTGCTCCCGACCGCGATCATGAGCGAGCGCCGCGCCGACTTCCACGCGGAGGCGTCGACGATCGGCCTGGGGGCGACCCAGCTGTCGAGGTTCTCGCACTCCCCCCTGCACTCGCGCCGCACGCCCGCCCTGATCCGGCGCGGCGACCCGGAGCAGTACCAGCTGGCACTGATCACCGGCGGCCGGTGGTGGATGTCCCACAACGGCGGCGACGAGGAGTTCGGCGTCGGCGACATGATCCTCTGGGACACCTCGCGCCCCCAGGAGACCGTGGCCCACCCCGGGCGGGGCCCGAACCGGTCGGTCATCATCCACCTGCCGAAGGACGTCCTGCCGCTGCGGTCCGGCCGGGTCGACCGGCTGCTGGGCCGGCGCATCGCCACGGACAGCGGCATGGGGGCCGTCCTGGCCCGGTTCGTCGCCTCGCTCGGCGAACACGCCTCCGCCTGCGCACCGCACGAGCTGAGCGGGCTCGGCGCGGCCGCGGTCGACCTCGCCGCGGCCTGCTTCGCGCACCGCGTCGACGCCTACGGGGAACTCCCCGTCGAGACCCGCGCCCGCGCCCTGCGCGAGCGGATCGACGCCTTCATCGAGCACCACCTCGGTGACCCGCAGCTCACCCCCGGCACCGTCGCCGCCGCGCACAACATCTCCGTACGCGGACTGCACGCGCTGTTCCGCAAGGAGGGCGGCGAGAGCGTGGCCGCCTCCATCCGCCGCCGCCGTCTGGAACGCTGCCGCACGGACCTCTCCCGCCCCGACCTGGCGGCCCGCCCGGTCCACGAGATCGCCGCCCGCTGGTGCTTCCCCAACGCCCCGTCCTTCAGCCGCGCCTTCCGGGAGGCGTACGGGATCAGCCCGAGCGAGTACCGGCGGGTGGCGGGGGCGCCCACGGGGCTCCGCGGCGAACCCGGCGGCAGCCGGTAACGGCCCCGCCACGGCGTCACCGCGTCACCGCGTCACGGCGTCACGGAGAAGTTCGCCAGGATCGCGTCCGCCAGCTCCTGGTCGCCCTCGACCTTCACCCGGTCCGCGACCGTACGCGGCCGCACGCGCCCCGCCGCGAGGCGGACGTACGTCTCCCAGTCCAGGGTGAGGGTGACCGCCGGGCCCAGCGACGGCGACTTGTCCAGGGTCCCACGGCCCTCCGCGTCCACGCGCACGGTCCGCATGAACTCCAGCGGGCCGTGCACGTCGAGGACCACCGCGGAGTTCGCCGGCGCCCCCGCCAGCTTCGCGACCACCTTCGGCAGACCGGCGAGGAGGATGTCCCGGGCCACGTACGCACCGGGCGAATCCCAGTTCCCCGGCGCGCCCAGCGCCGCCCGCAGGTCCTGCTCGTGGATCCACACGTCGAACGCGCGCAGCCGCAGCGCGTGCTCCAGCGTCACCTGGTCGCCCAGCGGCCCCCGCACGAGCGTGTCCGGATCCCGCTTCTCGTTGCGCAGCTGGCGCGAGCGGCGGATGACGGTGTACTCGAGCTCCGAGGTCATCTCCGGGGCGGTGTGGTGACGGCGTACGTCCACCTGCACCTCCATGTACCGGCTGAACTCGTCCACGACGTGCCGCAGGTCCCGCGCGACGGTGTGGATCGGCCTCGGGTCACCGAGCTGCTCGCATTCGATGCCGATGATGTGTGATACGACGTCACGGACCGACCAGCCCGGGCACGGCGTCGCACGGTTCCACTCGCCCTCCGTCAGCGGGAGGACCAGCTCGGATATCGCCTCGATGGAGTGCGTCCACGCTTCGGCATAGGGCTGGAGGCTGGGATGCGGATGGACGGTCAACGGGACCCCTCGCGGTGCTGTTCAGTGGCGCGTTCGGAAGCAGTGGCTCGCTTTCCAAAACTACGCTGCCTGTGAGCACCCCGGCAGTGCTTTCGTGTGACGATCGTAGGCCCGAGTTGACGGCTTGAACGCCAGGACGGTGGTAGTGTGCGCGCCTCGCTGATCCAAATCGCAGTGAACGAGGGCGAGTCGGTGTCTTCCCGACGTGTCCGAGTGGCCGATCTCGTACGGGAACAGGCCGGGTCAGATCTTGTCGTCCTGCCCGAACTGTGGACGGTCGGCGCGTTCGCCTACGAGCTCTTCGAGACCGAGGCCGAACCTCTCGACGGTCCGACGTTCGAGGTCATGTCCGAGGCCGCCCGCGACGCGGGGGTCTGGCTGCACGCCGGCTCGGTCGTGGAGCGCGCCGGCGACGGCTCGCTCTACAACACCGCCCTCGTCATCTCCCCGGAGGGCGAGCTGGCCGCCACCTACCGCAAGATCCACCGGTTCGGCTTCGACCAGGGCGAGGCGGTGATGATGACCCCCGGCGACTCCCTCACCACGGTGCGGCTGCCGGAGCAGACCCTCGGCATCGCCACCTGCTACGACCTGCGCTTCCCGGAGCTCTTCCGCGGCCTAGTCGACGCCGGCGCCACCACGCTGGTCGTCGCGGCCGGCTGGCCCGCGCGCCGCCGCGCCCACTGGACGCTGCTCAACCGGGCGCGGGCCGTCGAGGACCAGTCGTACGTCCTGGCCTGCGCTCTGGCCGGCACCCACGCGGGCGTCGAGCAGGCCGGGCACAGCCTGGTCGTCGACCCGTGGGGCGAGGTCCTGGCCGAGGCGGGCCCCGGCGAGGACGTCCTCACGGTGGACCTCGACCCGGCCAAGGTCGCCGAGACCCGCGAACAGTTCCCGGCTCTGAAGGACCGCATGCTGGGGCTGCGGTCACCGCGCTAGCGGCCCGTGGTCGGGGCGTGGGGCGCCATGCCCCTCTGGCTCCAGAGGAGCGCACCGTCGGCGATCGGCTCGTACCGGGCGGCCTCCTGGGCCGTACCGGGCGCCAACCCGTTCCTCCTGCCGGCAGGCCTGGTGACCGCCTCGGAGATCAGGGAGGGGCTCGATCACTCGGCCCCCGCACCCTCCCGCTCCCCCTCCGCCATGCGGATCACGCACACCGCCACCGCCACCAGCAGCGCCGCGTCCGCGTCCTCCCGGACCACGTCCACCGCGTAGGTCTCGCGGATCCGGTACCACTGCCGGGAGATCAGCGCGAGCAGCTCCCCGTCGTACTCGACCTTGAACTCCCGGTCCAGGATCCGCCCGCTGACGTCGAGCTCCGTCCCCTCGATCAGGGTCACCAGGAAGTGGTTGCGCAGCAGCGACCACCGCTTGCGCCGGATCCGCGCGAGGCGCCGGCCGTCCCGCTCCAGGGTCATGGTGTCGCGGAAGCCGAGCAGCTTCTCCCGCAGGGTGATGAGGATCAGCCCGTCCGGATCCTTCAGCTCCAGCGTGTCCCGGAAGCGCAGCGCCTTGCCGTCGACGAGGAAGGCGTGGCGGCCGTCCTCGTCCTCGATCCAGTAGTCGTCCCCGATGGCCAGCATTTTGTCCCGTACGAGGTATTTCATGCGCTGATCAGTGCCCGCGATAGGTTGCGGGCATGCCTCTCCTCTACGTGACCGACCTGGCGTACCCGGCGCGCGGCCGCCGCTACTGCGACGAGGACATATTCCTCACCTCCCGCCTCCGGGCCGCCGGCTTCGAACTCGCGCTGTGCCACCCGGCCGACGCGGAGGCGCTCGCGCCCCTGGGCTTCGACGCGGTGATCGTCCGCAACAGCGGCCCGGTCCTGCACTACCAGCAGGCCTACGACTCCTTCCGCGCCGCGGCCCTCGCCGCCGGGACCCGGGTCTACAACCCGCTCACCGGCCGAGCCGACATGGCGGGCAAGCAGTACCTCCTCGACCTCACCGCCGCCGGATACCCGGTCATCCCGACGGTCGACGACCCGGCCAGGCTGTCCGAACTGCCGCAGGTGCCCGTCTACGCGGTCAAGCCCAAGCAGGGCGCGGACTCCATCGGCCTCACCTTCACCGGGGAACCGCAGGGCCCGGCGGGATCGGTCCTCATCCAGCCCCGCATCGACTTCGCCTACGAGGTGTCCTTCTACTTCGTCGACGACGCCTTCCAGTACGCCCTGTACGCCCCCGACCCGGCCCGCCGCTGGGAGCTCGTCCCCTACGAGCCCACCCCCGCCGACCTGGACTTCGCCCGCTCCTTCGTCGAGTGGAACACCCTCGACCACGGCATCCAGCGCGTGGACGCCTGCCGGGCCCCCTCGGGCGAACTGCTCCTCGTCGAGCTGGAGGACCTGAACCCGTACCTGTCCCTCGCCCTCGTCGCCCCCGAGGTCCAGGACGCCTTCGTCGAGGCGCTCGCCGGATCCCTGCGCTCCTTCATCGGCTGCGCCACGGCCTGATGTCAGACCCGGCTGCCACGCTTCCCCCATGGACAAGCAGACGTTCTGGAAGCTGATCGAATCGGCCCGCGCGCAGGCGCAGTCGGCGCCGGAGGAGGTGTCGACGCGCGCCGCGGAGCTCCTCGCCGAGCTCCCGGAGGCGGAGATAGCCGAGGCCCAGCAGGTGCTGTGGGACCTCCTCTCCGAGTCCTACAGCGCCCCGCTCTGGGCCGCGGCCTACGTCATCAACGGAGGCTGCTCGGACGACGGCTTCGACTACTTCCGCGGCTGGCTCCTGACGCAGGGGCAGGCGGCCTTCGAGGCGGCCCTGGCCGACCCGGACTCCCTGGCCGCCCACCCGGCGGTCCGGGAAGCCGCGGCGGACGGCCTGGAGCTGTGGGACGAGGACGCCCTCTCGATCGCCTGGAGCGCCTACGAGTCCGCCACCGGCCGCGAACTGCCCGCGGACTCCTTCACGATCGGCTACCCGGCCCTGGACCCGTCCTGGGACTTCGACTTCGACGACACCGACGAGACCACCGCCCGCCTGCCCCGCCTCAGCGCCCTCTTCGACTATTCGTAGCGGTAGAGGAGCGATTCGCGCTCGGCCTGCAGGACGTCCTCGATGGTCAGGTCCGGCCGGTCGATGTGGGAGAGCGTGACCTCGGCGGAGCTGGGGACCGCGTCCTCGGCGAGCCACTGCTCGGGCTTCCAGGCGTTGCTGCGCAGGAACGCCTTCGGGCAGTGCTGGTAGACCTCCTCGACCCCCACGACGATCGCGCTGCGCGGCGGCTTGCCGACGGGGGTGAGCTGCTGCAGCAGCTCGGGGTCGGTGGAGACGCAGGCCCGCCCGTTCACGCGCAGGGTGGTGGCACGCCCGGGGATGACGAAGATCAGCCCGGCCCGGGCCGTCTCCACGATGTTGCGGATGGTGTCGATCCGCTTGTTGCCGGTGGCGTCGGGGACGGCCAGGGTGAACTCGTCCAGGACGGCCACGAATCCCGCCGGCCCGCCCCGCGGGGTCACGTCACAGGTCCCGTCGGCCCCGGCACTGGCGACGAACACCAGCGAAGACCGCCCGATGACCGCCCGGGCCGCGTCGAGGACCCGGTCCACGGTCTTGCGCCGGACCAGCTCGCCGGGCTCCTCGTACACATCGCCCAACTGCGAGATGCTCCGGACCGCGGTGGCGTCCAGGGCGTCGAATATCCGCCTGCTCGGCGGTGTCGTGGCTGTCACGTGAACGCACGTTATCGGACGTGATCACCGTCGTACTGGTGTTGTCCTGTGTTCACACCGGGATGGCAAGCTTGAAGCATGAACGATTCCGCCCCGGCGCCCACCCCCGCGCCCGCGCCCCGCCGTGCCCGTCTCCGTGCCCCCGAGCTGATCGGCAAGGGTGGCTGGCTGAACACCGGAGGCAAGGAGCTCACCCTCTCCGACCTGCGGGGACGCATTGCGATCCTCGATTTTTGGACGTTCTGCTGCATCAACTGCCTGCACGTCCTCGACGAGCTGCGCGAGCTGGAGGAGAAGCACCGCGACACCGTCGTGATCATCGGCGTGCACTCGCCGAAGTTCGTGCACGAGGCCGAGCACGCCGCCGTCGTCGATGCCGTCGAGCGGTACGAGGTGCACCACCCCGTGCTGGACGACCCCGAGCTCGCCACTTGGAAGCAGTACGCCGTACGCGCCTGGCCCACGCTCGTCGTGATCGACCCCGAGGGGTACATCGTCGCCCAGCACGCCGGTGAGGGGCACGCGCACGCCATCGCGCGGCTGGTCGAGGAGCTGGAGGCCGAGCACGAGGCCAAGGGGACCTTGCGGCGCGGGGACGGGCCGTACGTGGCGCCCGAGCCCGTCGCGACCGACCTCCGGTTCCCCGGGAAGGCGCTGCTGCTGCCGTCCGGCAACTTCCTGGTCTCGGACTCGACCCGGCACCAGCTCGTCGAGCTGGCCGCCGACGGCGAGAGCGTCGTACGGCGGATCGGCAGCGGCGAGCGCGGCTTCGGCAGCGATAGCTTCAGCGAGCCGCAGGGGCTGGCGCTGCTGCCCGACGGGCGGGTGGTCGTCGCCGACACGGTCAACCACGCCCTGCGCGTCCTCGACCTGGAGAGCGGGGCTGTCGAGACCGTCGCCGGCACCGGGCGGCAGTGGTGGCAGGGCTCGCCGACCTCCGGGCCGGCCCTCGAGGTCGACCTGTCCTCGCCGTGGGACGTGGCCTGGTGGCAGGGCAAGGTGTGGATCGCCATGGCGGGTGTGCACCAGCTGTGGACCTGGGACCCCGCGGAGGGGACCGTCGAGGTCGCCGCCGGCACCACCAACGAGGGGCTGCACGACGGTCCCGCCGCCGAGGCCTGGTTCGCGCAGCCGTCCGGGCTCGCCGCGGCCGGGGACCGGCTGTGGATCGCCGACTCCGAGACCAGCGCCCTGCGTTACGTCGAGCCGGCCGGCGAGGGCGACGGGTACGTCATCAAGTCCGCCGTCGGCACCGGCCTGTTCGACTTCGGCCACCGCGACGGCGACGCCGCCCAGGCCCTGCTCCAGCACCCGCTCGGGGTCACGGCCCTGCCCGACGGCTCGGTCGCGGTGTGCGACACGTACAACCACGCCCTGCGCCGCTACGACCCCGCCACCGGCCAGGTCTCGACCCTCGCCACCGACCTGCGCGAGCCCAGCGACGCCGTGCTCGTCGGGGACGACATCGTGGTCGTGGAGTCCGCCCGGCACCGGCTCTCCCGGCTGCGGCTCCCCGAGGAGGCCGTACGGGTCGACGCGGTCGCCCACCGCACCCAGCGGGCCGCCACCGAGGTCGCGCCCGGCACGCTCCGCCTCGACGTGGTCTTCCAGGCCCCGAGCGGCCAGAAGCTGGACACCCGCTACGGCCCCTCGACCCGCCTCCTGGTCTCCTCGACCCCGCCGGAGCTGCTGGCGGCCGGCGAGGGTCCCGGCACCGACCTGTTCCGGGAGCTCGCGCTGAACCCGGACGTCACCGAGGGCGTCCTGCACGTCTCGGCGATGGCGGCGTCCTGCGACGACGACCCGGACAACGAGTACCCGGCCTGCCACGTCCACCAGCAGGACTGGGGCGTCCCGGTCCGCGTCACCGCCGAGGGCGCCGCCCGACTGCCGCTCGTCCTCGCGGGCATGGACGACCGGGCGTAGGAGCGGACGACACGGAAAGCCCCGCCCTGGAACGGGAGTTCAGGGCGGGGCTCTCACGTGCGGGACTGCCGGGGCGTCAGCCCTCCAGGAAGGCGACCAGGGCGTTCGCCAGGAGGTACGGGTCGTCCGCGCCGCAGAGTTCGCGGGCGCTGTGCATCGAGAGGATGGCCACGCCGATGTCCACCGTCTGGATGCCGTGGCGGGCGGCCGTGATCGGGCCGATCGTCGTGCCGCACGGCATCGAGTTGTTGGAGACGAAGGTCTGCCACGGCACCCCGGCCCGCTCGCAGGCGCCCGCGAACACGGCGCGGCCGCTGCCGTCCGTCGCGTAGCGCTGGTTCACGTTGACCTTGAGGATGGGGCCGCCGTTGGCGCGCGGGTGGTGCGTGGGGTCGTGCCGCTCACCGTAGTTGGGGTGGACCGCGTGGCCCGTGTCCGAGGAGAGGCAGATGGTGCCGGCGAAGGCGCGGGCCTTGTCCTCGTACGTGCCTCCGCGCGCGAAGACTGAACGTTCCAGCACGTTGCCGAGGAGCGGGCCGTCCGCGCCCGTGTCCGACTGCGAGCCGTTCTCCTCGTGGTCGAAGGCGGCCAGGACCGGGATGTGGTCGAGCTTGCCGTTGGCGGAGACCGCGGCCAGTGCCGCGACGCCCGCGTGGACGGAGAGCAGGTTGTCCATGCGCGGACCGGCGAGCAGTTCGCGGTCGCGGCCCAGGTAGGCGGGCGGCTCGATGGAGTGGACCATCAGGTCCCAGCCGGCCACCGAGCCCTGGTCCAGGCCCTCTTCCTCCTCCAGGAAGGAGATCAGGTCGCCTTCCCGGACGTCGCCGAGGCCCCAGATCGGCTGCATGTGGCGCTGCTTGTCGAGCTTGAGGCCGTCGCTGTTCACCGACCGGTCGAGGTGCACGGCGAGTTGGGGCACGCGCAGCAGTGCGCGGTCCACGTTGATCAGTCGGTCGGTGCCGTCGCGCAGGGTGAGCCGCCCGGCGAGGCCCAGGTCGCGGTCGAGCCAGGTGTTGAGGAGGGTGCCGCCGTAGATCTCGACGGCGATCTGCCGCCAGCCCTGGGAGCCCGTGTCCGGCAGCGGCTTGACCCGCAGGTTGGGGGAGTCGGTGTGGGCGCCGATGATGCGGAACGGGGTGTGTGCGGTCGCGCCCTCCGGGACGTACCAGGCAATGAGCGCGCCGCCGCGGAGCACGAACTTGCCTCCGGCGCCTGCGTCCCAGGCGTCCGTTTCCGACAACTGCCTGAAACCTGCCTTCTCCAGCCGCTCGGCCGCATTGGCCACGGCGTGGTACGGCGACGGACTGGCCGTCAGGAAGGTCATCAGGTCGTCGGTGTGGCCGCGGTCGAAGCGGGCGGGAGAGCTCATGTGTTCACCTTAACGACGGTCGTGTACGCCATGGCCGGACTGGGGCGGATAGCCGAGAGGACGGGTCCGGAGGTGTGGTCCGGGACCCGGGGCGTCTCAGCCCGGCGGACGTTCGAAGCGGCGCTGCAGCTGTCTGCGCTCGCCCCGGCGGATGCGCGGGAGCATCTCCGGGGTCTGCGGGGAGCGCTGCGCGCGTCTCTTGCGTCCGGCGCAGAAGATACAGGCCTCGCCCGGGGGTGCGTCCGGGTCGATGGGCGCGCCGGGGTGCTCGGAGCAGCCGGAGGCGTTACGGGGGCGGGAGAGTTCGCGGGCGACGATGAAGGCGCGGTGGAGGTCGTCCGCGATGCGCACGAATTCATCGGAGGGCGAGGACAGGCCCAGGTGGAAGCGCTGGTCCTCGACGGTGCGCAGGTACTGGCGAAGCACCTGCAGGGTGTACGGGCCGTCGGGCACGGGGTAGCCCAGGCGCCGCTGTTCGCCCGTGGCCGGGGAGGCCTGGCGGGCGCCGTTCAGGCGCTGCCCGAGGCGGCGCCGGTCGTTGCAGATCAGGCAGCGGCCCCAGCCCTCGGGGGCCTCGGGGTCGAGGGCGCCGTTGGGGTGTTCGGGGCAGCCGGTGTAGCTCTTGGCGGGGGCCAGGCCGGCGGCGGTCTGGAAGGCCACGTAGAGGGCGTCGGCGATGGCTTCGTATTCGGCGGGGTGGGCGCCGTCGTACAGCTCGCGCAGGTGGTCGCCGAGGCTGCCCAGGCTCGCCTGCAGCTCCTTGAGGGCGTACGGGCGCCCGGTGGGGACGGAGTACCCCCTGCTGCCGTGGTGATCCTGTGGGCTCATGCGTACGAGCGTCCCATGAACGGCTGACAACGGAGAAAAGCCGCAGTACAGGGGGCCGGGTGCCGTGGCGCTGCGCTTGGCCGGGGCGGGCCGGGGCGGGGCGGGTGCGGGCACCGGGTCGCACGACCGGTGCCCGTACCCGCCGCCGGTGCCCCGGGCCCCGCCGGCGAGGCCGAAGACGCCGCTGCGCGGCATCCTGGGGCTCCGCCCCGGTCCCCGCTCCTCGAACGCCGGAGGGGCTGATTTCGCCCCGGCGGCGATCCGGGCCCCGCCCCGCCCGTCCCCTCCGGATGCGGGCGCGGCGCGGCACGCGGGTGGCTGCTGCTGCCGCCGGACGGGCAGCGGCCGGGCCTCCGTGCGGAGGGCCCGGCCGCTGCACCCGTACCGGGTGCGAGTGACCTGCGGGGCGGCGCAGCCTAGAAGGCGGCCTCGTCGAGGTCCATCAGGGTGTTGTCGACGGCCTCGGCCAGCGCGCGCTGGACGGAGACGCCGGGCAGGACCTGCGACGCGAAGAACTTCGCGGCGGCGATCTTGCCGGTGTAGAACGGCGCGTCCTTGGCGGAGGCGGTCGGCAGCTTCTCGGCGGCCACGGCCGCGCCCTTGAGCAGCAGGTAGCCGACGACCACGTCGCCCGAGGCCATCAGCAGGCGGGTGGTGTTCTGGCCGACCTTGTAGATGTTCTTGACGTCCTCGCCGGTGGCGGTGAGGTCGACGATCATCTGGCCGACGATGGCCTCCAGGTCCACGGCGGCCTTGGCGAGCGCGTCGCGCGCCGGGGCGAGCTCCTCGCCGCCGACGGCCTCGGCCAGGAACTTCTTGATCGTCTCGGAGAGGACGTTCAGGGAGGCGCCCTGGTCGCGGACGATCTTCCGGAAGAAGAAGTCCTGGCCCTGGATCGCGGTGGTGCCCTCGTAGAGGGTGTCGATCTTGGCGTCGCGGATGTACTGCTCGATCGGGTACTCCTGCAGGTAGCCGGAGCCGCCGAAGGTCTGCAGGGACTGGGCGAGCTGCTCGTAGGACTTCTCCGAGCCGTAGCCCTTCACGATCGGCAGGAGCAGGTCGTTGAGGCCGACCAGCGCGGTGGTGTCCTCGCCCGCGGCCTGCTTGATCTGGATGTCGTCCTGGACGGAGGCGGTGTACAGGACGAGGGCGCGCATGCCTTCGGCGTACGCCTTCTGCGTCATGAGCGAGCGGCGCACGTCGGGGTGGTGCGTGATGGTGACCTTGGGGGCCGTCTTGTCCATGAAGTTGGCCAGGTCCGGACCCTGCACGCGCTCCTTGGCGTACTCCAGGGCGTTCAGGTAGCCGGTCGAGAGCGTCGCGATGGCCTTCGTGCCGACCATCATGCGGGCGAACTCGATGATCATGAACATCTGGCGGATGCCGTCGTGCTTGTCGCCGATCAGCCAGCCCTTGGCGGGGTGCTTGTCGCCGAAGGTCATCTCGCACGTGTTGGAGGCCTTGAGGCCCATCTTGTGCTCGACGTTGGTGGCGTAGACGCCGTTGCGCTCGCCCAGCTCGCCGGTCTCCCAGTCGAAGTGGAACTTCGGGACGAGGAAGAGGGACAGGCCCTTGGTGCCCGGGCCGTGGCCCTCGGGGCGCGCGAGGACGTAGTGGAGGATGTTCTCCTCCATGTCGTGCTCACCGGACGTGATGAAGCGCTTCACGCCCTCGATGTGCCAGGAGCCGTCCTCCTGCTGCACGGCCTTGGTGCGGCCGGCGCCGACGTCCGAACCGGCGTCCGGCTCGGTCAGGACCATGGTGGAGCCCCAGCGCTTCTCGACCGCGATCTGCGCGATCTTCTTCTGCGCCTCGTTGCCCTCCTCGTGGAGGACGCCGGCGAAGGCCGGGCCGGAGGAGTACATCCAGATGGCCGGGTTCGAGCCGAGCAGGAGCTCCGCGTAGGCCCAGACGAGGGAGCGCGGGGAGACGGTGCCGCCGATCTCCTCAGGGATGCCCATGCGCCAGTACTCGGAGTCCATGAAGGCCTTGTAGCTCTTCTTGAAGGAGGCCGGGACCGGGGCCGTGTTCGTCTCCGGGTCGAAGACGGGCGGGTTGCGGTCGGCGTCGGCGAAGGACTCGGCCAGCTCGTTCTCGGCCAGGCGGGCTATCTCGGTCAGGACGTCCTTGGCGGTCTCGGAGTCCATCTCCTCGAACGGACCGGTGCCGTACAGCTTGTCGCGGCCGAGCACCTCGAAGAGGTTGAACTCGATGTCGCGGAGATTCGACTTGTAGTGCCCCATGGCGACGGCTCCGTTAAGGCTCGGGGAGACAGATTCCTCGTACATACCAATCGGTAACGTCATGATGCTACCCACCGGTAATAAGACGCAACCCTTACTGCCGGGACTGTGACGACGCTCTCGGCAGCTCGCACCACACGGTTTTCCCCTGGGGCGCTCGAACGACGCCCCAGCGCAGGGCGACGGCGGCCAGCAGGGCCAGCCCCCGACCGGACTCGTCCCCGTCCGCGGCCTGTCGCGGTACGGGCTGCGCGTGCGCGTCGGGGTCGGTGAGCTCGACCCGCGTACGGGCTGCCCTTCCGGTGACGCGCAGGGTGACGGGCGTGCCGGTCCCCAGGTGGGTGATCACGTTGGTCAGCAGCTCGCTGACGCAGAGCTCCGCGTCGGGGGATTCGGCGGGCCCGAGGTGCTCGCGCACGGCGTGGCGGGCCAGGGGGACGGCCCCGGGGGTGGCGAGCAGCCGGATCGTGAGCCCGTTCACTGCGCGGCCAGGGCGGCGGCCAGTCGCTGCGCGGTGGCGGCGTTGCAGTTGCCGAGGGTGATGTCGTGCGAGGCGAGTGCGGTGCGGAGTGCCTCCAGGGCTTCCGTGGCCTCGTGGTCGCGGTCGTGCTCGCTCATGGCGGTGCCTGCCGTTCCTGTGGCGGGTGCGGAGTGTGACGAACTGCTCACAGGCTGGCGGGGGTCGGCGTAGCGTGGGAAGGGTTTCGAGTCCACAGTGCGAGGTGTGGAAGGCGGGCGATCGTGGCCGCGCGTAAGGACATTGACGGCTCGGCGAGCGTGCCGGCGTTTTATGGCAAGGAGCTGCGGTGGCGCCGGGAGGCGGCGGGCCTCACGCTCCAGCAGTCGGTGGAGGGCAGCTTCTACGGGGCCAGCTATCTGAGCGAGATCGAACTCGGTCAGCGGCGCATGCCGCTGGATCTAGCGCGCCACGTCGACCGGGTACTGAACACCGATGGGTTCTTCGAGCGGCGTTGTGAGGACGTACGGAAGGCCCGGAGCGTTGGCCTCGCCAGGTACGCCGAGAAAGTCTTGGACGCGGAGAAGGTTGCCGAGACCATTGAGGAATGGTGCCCGAGCGCCTTTCCGGGCCTGTTGCAGACGGCTGCGTACGCACGCGCCCTGGCCCGGGCCGAACGGCCGCTGGAGGCCCGGGAGGAGACCGATGTGAAGGTCAACGCCCGGATGGCGCGGGCTGACCTCTTCGAGGGCGACCACGGGACGCCGGAGTACTGGGTCATCCTGCACGAGTCGCTGCTACGGCTGCCGGTCGTCCCGCCCGACCGGATGGCGGAACAGCTCGACCACGTAACCGCCCTGGTCCGCCGCAATCGGATCGTTCCACAGATCGTCCCGTGGAACGCAGGAGCGCACCCGTTCATGTCGGCAGGCACGACCATCATCATGACCTTCGCCGAGGCGCCGCCACTGGTCTATACGGAGTCGCTGCACAGCGGCGTCACCATCGACGATCCGGCTCTCGTGAAGCGCTATCGAAGGTCGTACGATCTGCTGAGGGCCGCCGCGCTACCGCCAGAGGCGTCCCTCGCCATGATGGAGGCGGCCGCAGAGGACTACCGAAATGGCAATCAGCGACATTGACTTGAGCGCCGCTCGTTGGCGCACGAGCAGCTACACCAACAGCGACGGTGGTACCTGCGTCGAGGTGGCCGACGGCGTCGCCGGTTGGGTGCCCGTGCGGGACTCGAAGCGACGGACCGGGCCGACCCTCGTGGTCTCGGCGACAGCCTGGGCACCCTTCGTGGCCACACTCAAGGCCCACTGACCGGAACTCGGCGGCCCCGCCGCCCCCGGCCTCGGTAGGCTTCGGCCCATGTACGGCTACGACCAGAACGTGAGCGCGGGGCAGCAGCAGTACGGGCAGCCCCAGCAGGGCTACGCGCAGCAGCAGGCGCCGCTGTACCCCGAGCCCTCGCCGCCCTCCCTCGGGGACGCGGTCCGGGCGTTCACGACCGGGTCGCTGTCCGCCGAGGACTTCCAGCAGATCTTCGCCTCGTCGAAGGTCTACTGCCCGCGCGGCGACACCCCGGGATTCCTCGCGCTGCACAACACGCAGCAGCCGGTGATCCCGATGTTCACCACGCTCAAGGAGCTGCGCCGGTACGCCGGCAAGGAGTCCAAGTACTTCGTGATCACCGGCGCCGAGGTCATCGACCTGCTGCCCACCGGCTACGGCTTCGTCCTCGACATGGAGGGCGACCACCGGATGGTCTTCGACGCGAAGGCGGTCGAGCAGATGGTCGACTTCGCGATGCGCCGCATGTATGGCTAGACGCTGACGACGGGGGGCGGGCGCGTTGCTGAGGGTGCACTTCACGACCGAGGACCTGCTCAACGTCACCTTCGCCCGCGAGCCGCTCCCGCTCGTGGAGCTCGGCATGGCGGTCGTCGCCTGGCAGCGCCGTGACGAGCAGGCGGTTTTCGGCCGATGGCGCGGCCACGTCACCCGGGAGTTACCGGGCCGGGTGCGGCCGCTGCTGGATCTGCTGCGGCCCGACGGCGACAACCCGCAGTTCGTCGAGCCGTACGCGCCCACGCTGGAGGAGGGGCTGGCCGCCGTGCGGGACGCCGCCGGGGCACTCACCGACGGGCAACTGGCCCGTACCGCCGCCCGCGCCCCCGGCTCCGCCTCCTGGCTGCGCGCGCTGTGGGCGCAGGACCGCGAGGCGTGGGATCAGCTCGACGGCGCGCTGCGCTCCGTCCACGAGCTGGTGATCGCCCCGCACTGGCCGCGGATCCGGCAGTCCTTCCAGGCGGACGTGGCCTGGCGGACCCGGCTGCTGGCCGCCCACGGCATCAAGGCGTGCCTGGCCAGCACGCATCCGCGGGCCGACTGGACGGGCACGGTCTTCGAGGTCCCGGTGGAGCCGGACTTCGAGTGCGCCCTCGGGGGCCGGGGCCTGCTGTTGATGCCCTCGCCGTTCTGGACGGGACGGCCGCTGCTGGCCGAGGGCCCGGACGGCCCGGACGGCGCGCGGCTGCTGATGTACCCGGCGCTGACCCCGCTCCCGCTGGTCGGCCCGAGCGCGGCGGACGGGGCGCTGGACGCGCTGCTGGGTCGGACCCGGGCGGCGGTGCTCCAGCTGCTGGTCCAGCAGCGCACGACGAGCGAGCTGGCCCGGGACCTCGACATCAGCCTGCCCTCGGTCTCGGAGCACACCCGCACCCTGCGTGCGGCGGGCCTGATCACCACGCGGCGGGACGGCAAGGCGGTGCTCCATTCGGCGACGGGCCTGGGCGTGGACCTGCTGCGCAGCGGGGGCTGAACGTTTCGGCGACGCCCGAAACCATCGCGGCCCCGGCCGTGGCTGCCGAGTATCGGTGCTGCGGGGGAATCCACGGGGGGTCCCCCGCACCGACACGAGGAGGCAGTGATGGCTCGTACGTCGATCCGGACGAGGCTCGCCGCGATCGCGGCCACGGGGGTACTGGCGCTGGGCGCGGGGGTCCTGGCAGCGGCGCCGGCGGAGGCCGCCTGGTGCGGCGTGAGCGGCGGGAAGCTCTACTGCGGCAACGACGCTCCCGTCGACATGTACCGCAACGCCAGCTACAGCGCGCCGTGGGTGGACACGCTGAAGACCAACCCGAGCGTGTTCGACTGCTGGACCAAGAACGAGGGCACCACCTGGTACGGGGCCTACGGCGATGTGACCGGCCGCTTCGGCTTCGTCCCGGCATCGGTCGTCTGGACGACCGCGGCCTTCGACTCCAACCCGGGTGCGTACGGGCTGCCGCACTGCTGACCTGGCCTGACCTGTACATCTGCGCCTGAGGGCCCCGGGGGAATTTCCCCCGGGGCCCTTTCTGTTCTTCCCGGTGGCAGGAAGTTCGAGTTTCAACTAAACTCGACGCAGAAGGAGGTCCTGACCATGCCCGCAGTGACTGTTGAGAACCCGTTGACCCTTCCGCGAGTGGCCGAGCCGCAGGCCGCCGTCGCGCGCAAGGTGCTGGCCGTCGTCGACGCCCCCAGTGGGTTCGAGGGCGAGGGATTCCCGGTGCGCCGCGCGTTCGCGGGGATCAACTACCGGTACCTCGACCCGTTCATCATGATGGACCAGATGGGCGAGGTGGAGTACGCGCCGGGTGAGCCCAAGGGCACCCCCTGGCACCCCCACCGAGGCTTCGAGACCGTCACGTACCTGATCGACGGAACCTTCGTCCACCAGGACAGCAACGGCGGCGGCGGAGTCATCAACGGCGGTGACACCCAGTGGATGACCGCCGGTTCGGGCCTCCTGCACATCGAGGCCCCGCCGGAGTCCCTCGTCGTGTCCGGCGGCCTGTTCCACGGCCTCCAGCTGTGGGTCAACCTCCCGGCCTCCGACAAGATGATGCCCCCGCGCTACCAGGACATCGGCGGAGGCCAGGTCCAGCTGCTGACCACCCCCGACGGCGGCTCCCTGCTCCGCGTGATCGCCGGCGAGCTCGACGGCCACCAGGGCCCGGGCATCACGCACACCCCGATCACGATGATCCACGCGACCGTCAGCCCGGGCGCGCAGATCACCCTCCCGTGGCGCGAGGACTTCAACGGCCTCGCGTACGTCCTGGCCGGGCGCGGCTCGGTCGGCGAGGACCGGCGGCCGGTCCACACCGGGCAGACGGCCGTCTTCGGCGAGGGCGGCTCGATCACGGTGCGGGCGGACGAGTCGCAGGACTCCAACGCCCCGGCCCTGGAGGTCGTCCTCCTCGGCGGGCGTCCGATCCGGGAGCCGATGGCGCACTACGGGCCGTTCGTCATGAACAACAAGCACGAGCTCCAGCAGGCCTTCGACGACTTCCAGGCCGGCCGCCTGGGCCGCATCCCCACCACCGCGCGCACGGGCCTCGGCCACCGCGGTACGGGCGAGGCCGCGGAGGACTGACACCCGGGGCCGACACCCCGGGCCGGTACGACCGGGACCGCTCCGCCGCGGGGTGGTCCCGGTCCCGTACCCGGCCTGAGTACCGGCGCGCGTGCGGGTGAGTAGCCGCGCGCCTGTGCCGGACCCGGGAACCGCGTTGGATCGGGGCATGGACAACGCCTCCTCCTCCACGAACACCCCGGCTCCTGCGCCGGCCAAGGACCGGACCCGCCTCTGGGCCGGTCTGTCCGCGGCGTTCTTCCCCGTGGCCTTCGTCGGAGCGGTCGTCCTGCTCCTGTCGTCCGTGCAGGTGTCGGGCTGTGTGACCTACGGCGTGGAGTGCACCCGTGGGCTGCCCTGGTGGCTGTTCCCGGGGAGCGCAGGCGCCGCGGGCGTGGCCTTCCTCGTCGCACTGGCCGCGCCCCGCCCGCAGGTCCGCCGGTGGGCGCTGGGCGCCCAGCTCTTCGCCGAGTGCACGGCGATCATGGTGGTCCTCAGCTACCACCCGGGCCTTGCCTAGACCGGTTCCACCGGACCGGGGGCCGCGTCCTCGCCGTACCGGGCCCGCAGTTCCGAGACCACCCCGAAGGCGGCCGCGGTCAGCGGCACCGCCAGCAGCATGCCGAGGATCCCGGCGGCACTCGCCCCGGCCGTGATGGCCAGCATGACCACGGCCGGGTGCATCTGCACCGTGCGGCTCTGCACCAGGGGCTGGAGGACGTACCCCTCGACCATCTGGACCAGAAGCACCAGCGCGAGCACCCACAGGCCGGTGGCCCAGCCCCGCTCGACGAGGGCGACGAGGACCGCGACGGCGCCGGAGAGGAACGCGCCGAGGTAGGGGATGTAGGCCGTCACGAAGACCAGCGCGGCCAGCCCCACCGCTCCCGGCACGTCGAGCACGAGCAGACCCGCGCCGATCAGCACGCCGTCGACCAGGGCCACGAGCGTGGTCCCCCGCATGAAGCCCTCGACGGCCCCGAACGCCCGCCGGCCCATGGCCTCCATGAGGTCGCCCGAGCGGCGCGGGACGAGCGAGCGCAGGGTGCCCACCGCGCGGTCGGAGTCGCGGAGGAAGAAGAAGATCAGCACGAGGGACAGCAGGGCCGTGGCGATCATCGTGCCGACCACGCTGATGCCGGTGACCACGCCCGAGGCCGCCGTGCCGCCGAACTTCGCCAGCAGGTCCTGCGAGTTCTTCGCGAGGTCCTCCAGCGAGGTGCCGAGCGCCCCGAAGTGCTCGGCGAGGTTCTGGCCGGCCCGCCGCAGCGCGTCGACGATCTGGTCGCCGGTCCTGACGACCGCGAGGACGACGACGTACGAGGCCCCGCCGACGACGGCGGTCACGGCGAGGCAGGTGAGGGCCGCGGCGAGGGAGCGGTTCACCCTCATGCGGACGAGGCGCCGGTGCAGCGGGCCGAGCAGGGCCGTGCCGAGGACGGCGAGCAGCACGGGCGTGACCACCGTCCGGAAGACCGTGCACAGCCATACGACGAGGGCCAGGACGGCCGCGACGAGCAGGACGACGGCGCACCAGGCGGCGAAGCGCCGTACGGGCTCGGGGAGCAGGGAGTTCGGCACCTCGTCATCCAAGCACTTCGGATGATCAATTCGGTTGAACGGCTCAGCGGGTGAACGTCTCAGCGGCCCTTCTTCCGTCGGCTGCCGGCTGCCGACTGCCGGCCGGAAGGGCGCTCAGTCGGCGTCCGGCTGCTTGGACTCCTCGTGCAGCTCGAACCAGATCGTCTTGCCCTCCCCCCGCGGGTCCACGCCCCAGCTGTCGGCGAGCATCTCCATCAGCAGCACCCCGCGCCCGCTGGAGGCCATCTCGCCCGGGTGCCGCTTGTGCGGGAGCTCGTCGCTGGGGTCCGCGACCTCCACGCGGAGCCGGCGGTCGCCCAGCTCGCCCACCGCCTCCGCGACCAGCAGCGCGTCGCCGTCGGTGTGCATGAGCACGTTCGTCACCATCTCGGAGACCATCAGCACCGCCGAGTCCACCTGCTCCCCGTCGGCCCAGTCGTGCAGCAGCTCCCGGATCTGCTGCCGCGCGCCCGCGATCCGCTCGGGCTCGGCCTGGGCCACCGTCAGCATGGTGCGGCGGGCCGGGCGGGCCGGGTGCGGCAGCGGGGCCCCGCAGCCGCAGCTCTCGCCCTCGCGGCACAGCAGCAGCACGGCTATGTCGTCCTCGCGGCGGTCGGCCAGCGGGCCCGTGGTGTGGTGCGAGGAGGGCCCGTGCACGGCCTGGACCAGCAGGTCGGCGAGCCTTTCCAGGTGGCCGTCGCCCGCGTGGCCGTCGCCCGGGTGCCCGTCCTCCGGGTCCCCGGGGGCGGGGAGCTCGGACTCCAGGACCGCGCGGAGCCGCGCCCAGCCGGTGTCGAGGTCGTGCCCGCCGGTCTCGATGAGCCCGTCGGTGCAGAGCATCATCGTCTCGCCGGGCTCCAGGGTGAAGCGGGTCGTGGGGTAGTCCGTGTCGGGGACGATCCCGAGGGGGAGCCCGCCCGCGGTGGCCCGCATCAGGACCGTGCCGTCCGTCATCCGGATCGCCGGGTCGGGATGGCCCGCGCGGGCCACCTCCAGGATCCCGGTCCGCGGATCGCACTCCGCGTACAGGCAGGTCGCGAAGCGCGGGCTCTGCATGTCGGGGTCCTCGTCGGAGTCGTACGGGTCGTTCTCCTGCGAGGAGCACAGCCCCGCGAGGAAGCGGGAGGCGCGCGAGAGCACCGCGTCGGGGCGGTGGCCCTCCGAGGCGTACGCGCGGACCGCGATCCGCAGCTGGCCCATCAGCCCGGCCGCCCGCACGTCGTGGCCCTGGACGTCGCCGATGACCAGGGCGAACCGTCCCGACGGCAGCGGGATCATGTCGTACCAGTCGCCGCCGACCTGGAGCCCGCCGCCCGTCGGGACGTACCGCGCGGCGATCTGCATGCCGGGGATCTCCGGGCCGAGCTGGGGCATCATCGACCGCTGCAGGCCGGTGGTGAGCTCCCGCTCGGATTCGGCCACTCCGGCGCGCTGGAGCGCCTGGGCCAGCATCCGGGCCACGGTCGTCAGGACCGAGCGCTCGTCGGGGGAGAAGGACACCGGGTGCTTGAAGGCGGCCATCCAGGCGCCCATGGTGCGCCCGGCCACGATGAGCGGCAGGAACGCCCAGGAGGTCCGGCCGAAGCGCTGGGCGAGCGGCCAGGTGGCCGGAAAGCGCCGCTTGTAGTCCTCGGGGCTGGGCAGGTAGATCGCCCGGCCCGTACGGACGACGTCCGCGGCCGGGTAGGCGGTGTCGAGCCGCATGTCGGAGAAGGGGCCCTCGTCGCCGGGGCCGTGCCCGTGGTGGCCGATGACCGACAGCCGCTCCCCGGCCACCCCGAAGACGGCCAGTCCGTCCGGGCTGAAGCCGGGCATGGACAGCGAGGCGGCGACCCGCAGCACCTCCGCCGTGGACCGGGCCTCGGCCAGCGCCCGCCCCGCGTCCAGCAGGAACGCCTCGCGGGAGCGCCGCCAGTCGCCGGTGATCGGGGTGTGCACGGCGGTGGTGCCGGGCTGCGGCTCGGCGATCTCCTGGATGGTGCCGATCAGCTCGTAGTCGACGCGGCCGTCGGCCGTCCGGTTCTCCAGAGGCTTGGAGCGGCTGCGTACGGTGCGCAGCACCCGGCCGTCCTCGTCCATGATCCGCAGGCGGGCCTCGGCGAGGGTGCCCTCGGCGACGGCCAGGTTCACTATGCCGCTGATCTCGTTCCAGTCCACCGGATGGAAACGCGAGCGCACGGCGACCTCCGCGAGCTCCGTCGGCTCCGCGGGCAGACCGAGCAGCCGGGCGGCCTCGCTGTCCAGGGAGACCGTCCCGGAGGCGTTGTCCCATCGCCACAGACCCGTCGCGATGGCGGCCAGGACATCCTCGGTGCGCACCCGGTCATCTTTACAGGTCGTACACCTGACGTGCCTGTTCGCCGGGTCCACCGGGCGTGCCCGACCCGGCCGCTTCCCGGACGGTAACCTTGGGAGGGTTGAATCCACCCTGGTATCGCGAAGAACTGGATGACTGATGCATCGGTACAGGTCCCACACGTGCGGCGAGCTCCGAGCCTCTGACGTCGGCACCGACGTCCGGCTGAGCGGCTGGCTGCACAATCGTCGAGACCTGGGCGGCATCCTCTTCATCGATCTGCGCGACCACTACGGCATCACGCAGCTCGTCGCCCGTCCGGGCACCGCTGCCGCCGCGGTCCTGGACAAGCTCTCCAAGGAGACCGTCGTCCGGGTCGACGGCAAGGTGGTCTCGCGCGGCACCGAGAACATCAACCCCGACCTGCCGACCGGCGAGATCGAGATCGAGGCCGCCGAGGTCGAGGTGCTCGGCGCGGCCGCCCCGCTGCCCTTCACCATCAACACCGACGACGGTGTGAACGAGGAGCGGCGCCTGGAGTACCGCTTCCTCGACCTGCGCCGCGAGCGCATGCACCGCAACATCATGCTGCGGTCGGCGGTCATCGCCTCGATCCGCTCGAAGATGGTGGCCCTCGGCTTCAACGAGATGGCGACCCCGATCCTCACCGCGACCTCCCCCGAGGGCGCCCGTGACTTCGTCGTCCCGTCCCGTCTGAACCCGGGCAAGTTCTACGCCCTGCCGCAGGCCCCGCAGCAGTTCAAGCAGCTGCTGATGATCTCCGGCTTCGACCGGTACTTCCAGATCGCGCCCTGCTTCCGCGACGAGGACGCCCGCGCCGACCGCTCGCCGGGCGAGTTCTACCAGCTCGACGTGGAGATGTCCTTCGTCGAGCAGGAGGACGTCTTCCAGCCGATCGAGCGCCTGATGACCGAGCTCTTCACCGAGTTCGGCAACGGCCGCGCGGTCACCTCGCCGTTCCCGCGGATCCCGTTCCGCGAGTCGATGCTGAAGTACGGCAACGACAAGCCCGACCTGCGCGCCAAGCTGGAACTCGTCGACATCACCGACGTCTTCGAGGGCTCGGAGTTCAAGGCGTTCGCGGGCAAGCACGTGCGCGCCCTGCCCGTCCCGGACACCGCCGCGCAGCCGCGCAAGTTCTTCGACGGCCTCGGTGACTACGCGGTCTCCCTCGGCGCGAAGGGCCTGGCCTGGGTCCGCGTCGGCGAGGACGGTGCCCTCACCGGCCCGATCGCCAAGTTCCTCACCGAGGAGAACGTCAAGGTCCTCACCGAGCGCCTGGGCCTGACCGCCGGCCACGCCGTGTTCTTCGGCGCGGGCGACTTCGACGAGGTCTCCAAGATCATGTCCGGCGTCCGCGTCGAGGCGGCCAAGCGCGCGGGCCAGTTCGAGGAGAACGTCTTCCGCTTCTGCTGGATCGTCGACTTCCCGATGTACGAGAAGGACGAGGACACCGGCGCGATCGACTTCTCCCACAACCCCTTCTCCATGCCGCAGGGCGGCATGAAGGACCTGGAGGAGAAGGACCCGCTCGACATCCTGGCCTGGCAGTACGACATCGTCTGCAACGGCATCGAGCTGTCCTCCGGCGCCATCCGCAACCACGAGCCCGAGGTCATGCTGAAGGCCTTCGAGATCGCCGGTTACGAGGCCGAGACCGTCGAGCGCGAGTTCGCGGGCATGCTGCGCGCGTTCCGCCTCGGCGCCCCGCCGCACGGTGGCATCGCCCCGGGCGTGGACCGCATCGTGATGCTGCTGGCCGACGAGCCGAACATCCGCGAGACCATCGCCTTCCCGCTGAACGGCAACGCGCAGGACCTGATGATGGGTGCGCCGACGGTCCTGGAGGAGGCCCGTCTGCGTGAGCTCAACATCGCGCTCCGCAAGCCGGTCGAGACGAAGGCGGCCGACGCCAAGCCGGTCGCCGAGGCCGTGCACCCGGATGCGGCGCGGTAGTTCCCACACGGCATGACGAAGGGGCCCGGGATCAGATCCCGGGCCCCTTCGCCGTTCCTCAGAAGCGCTCCAGCACACCCTTGGCCAGGGCGGCGGAGGTCAGCTCCGCGGGCGCCGGGCCGGCGTGGAAGAAGCCGGCGTTCTCGGCGTCCAGCTTGCGCAGGAAGTCGAACGCCTTGGAGTCGTGCTCGCCGAAGGCGACGAACTGCCAGTGGATGCCGGGGGCGGAGGCGGCCGCGTCGGTGATCGCCTGGCGGGCGGGGCGGACGTTGTCGGGCGCGCCGTCCGTCTGGAACACGACCAGGGCCGGGCCCTCGCCGCCGTCCTTCTGGTACCGCTCGACGACGGCCTCGACGGCCACGTGGTAGCTGGTGCGGCCCATCCGGCCGAGCTCGCCGTGGCGGGCCTCGACCCAGGACGCGTCGTGGGCGTCGAGGGACAGGTCGGCGGTGCCGTCCACGTCCGTGGAGAAGAACACGGTGTGCACGGTCGCGGCCTCGTCGAGGTGCGCGGCGAGTGCGAGGGCGTGGTCGGCGAGGTGCTGCGCACTGCCGTCCTTGTAGAACCCGCGCATCGACCCGGAGCGGTCCAGCACGAGGTACACCTTGGCCCGCGCCCCGGTCCTGCCCTTGCCGCGCAGGACCTGCCCGACGGCCTTGTACGCCCCGACGACCCCGGGCGCGACCCGCTTCACGTCGGCCAACGCCCGAGCCGGCTCCGCCTCGGCCTCCGGCGAGGCCCCCTCGACCTCTTCCACAGCCGCGGCAACCGGCTCGGCCTCGGCCTGCTCCGCAGCGGCGGCGACCTGCTCCGCCGGGGTGTCGGCCTCGGCCTCGGCCTGCGGTGCCTCAGCAGCCGGCTCCGCCTCCGTGGCGGTGGCCTCGACGGCCGACTCCGCCTCGGGGGCCTCGGCCTCGGTGGTCTCCGCCTGCGCCTCGGCGTCGGCGGCAGCCGGCTCGGCCTCGGCCTGCTCCGCAGCGGCGGCGACCGGCTCCGCCGGGGTGTCAGCCTCGGCCTGCGGTGCCTCGGCGTCGGGCTCCGCCACAACGGCGACCGGCTCCGCCTCAGGCGCCTCAGGCGCCTCGTTTTCGTCCTCGTCCTGCGCCTCCGGCGCGGCGGCTTCGGCGCCGGGCTGCTCCGCAGCCGCCGCTACCGGCTCAGCCTCCGGAGCCTCGGCAACCGGCTCCGCCTCCGTGGCGGTGGCCTCGACGGCCGACTCCGCCTGGGCGTCAGCCTCGGGCTCGGCCTCCGGCGCCTCGGCGTCGGGCTGCGCCGCAACGGCGACCGGCTCCGCCTCCGGGGCGGTGGCCTCGACGGCCGGCTCCGCCTCGGGCGACTCCGCCTCGGCAGCAGCCGGCTCGGCCTCGGCCTGCTCCGCAGCGGCGGCGACCGGCTCTGCCTCCGGGGCGGTGGCCTCGGCGGCCGGCTCGGCCTCGGCGGCGGCCGGCTCGGCGGCGGGGGTGGGAACGGTGGGCTTCGCCGCAGGCGACCCGGGTCGGCGGGCTTCCGGGACCGTCGGGTCCGTCGTCGGGGCGGGGGCCGTGAGGACGGCGCCCGCCTCCCGGTCCCGCGGAGTGGACTGCGGCGGAACGGACGGGTTGTCGAAGGACGCCGCAACCAGTTCGGCCGCCGCATCGAGCGGGTTACGTTCCGCCTGGTTCGGGACAGCCGCCGAAGGGGCGTCCGAGGTTTCCGGAACCGGTTCCGCAGACCGTCCGAACACCTTGCGCAACAAGCTCCGAATACCCATGGGCCAGGCCTTTCGCGGGAGTGCGTGCGTCATTTGTCCGTGCTGCGCGGATGATCCCTGCCCAGAGTGGACACGTAAGGTTATCGGCCGCCAAGCGCGATCTTCGGGAGGGGCACCTTTCGTGGCGTGCGCCCTTATCACCCCACCCGGCCCTCCGGCGAACTGCCGCTCCGACGTGCCGGGTTCACCCATCGTTCATCCCGCCGCCGCCGCTTCGGCGCAACCCGCGCCTAGCGTCGCGGCTGGATCGTCCCGACAGGTTGTCGGCGCCCACGCAGCTACTCGGAGGACACTCGTGCGCAAGCTTCTGCCGCTCATCGGCAACCCGCATGGGGGCGGCCGTTCCGCCCTCACCTGTCGCTACCGCTGCGGCGACGCATGCTTCCACGAGGTGCCCAACACCAGCGACAACGAGTACGTCGGCGACGTCATAGCCAAGTCCTACTCGCGCCGCTCGATGCTGCGCACGGCCGCCGTCGTCACCGTCGCCACCGCCGGTGGTACGGCCATCGCCCTCAGCGGCCCCGGCCAGAGCGCCAACGCCACCCCCGCCGGTGAGGCCACCGCCGCAGGCACCGGTGCCGGCGAGGCCGCCCGCGGCCTGCGCTTCACGCCCGTCGCGCCGAACACCGCCGACCAGGTCACCATCCCCGAGGGCCACGACCAGAACGTGGTCATCCGCTGGGGCGACCCGATCGTCAAGGGTGCCCCGGGCTTCAACGCCGACAAGCAGACCGCCGCCGCCCAGGCCGGTCAGTTCGGCTACAACAACGACTTCCTGAGCCTTCTCCCGCTCGGCGACAAGTACGCCCGCCAGCAGCTGCTCGTGGCCAACCACGAGTACACCGACGAGAACCTCATGTTCAAGGGCTACGACCCGGCCAACCCGACCCGCGAGCAGGTCGAGATCGCCTGGGCCGCCCACGGCCTCGGTGTCGTCGTGGTCCAGGAGGACCACCGCAGCGGCAAGCTGACCTCCGTCAGCCGCCACGAGCTCAACCGCCGCCTCACCGCCACCAGCGAGTTCAAGCTGACCGGCCCGGCCGCGGGCAGCGCCCTGCTCAAGACCTCCGTCGACCCGACCGGCACCAAGGTCCTCGGCACGCTGAACAACTGCTCCGGCGGCACCACCCCGTGGGGCACCACCCTCCACGGCGAGGAGAACATCAACCAGTACTTCGCCAATGCCGGCAAGGTCACCGACCCCGTCCAGGCCGCCCGCCTGAAGCGCTACGGCGTGACGGCCGGCGAGACCGAGCGCAAGTGGGAGCGGTTCGACAAGCGCTTCGACGTCGCCCAGGAGCCCAACGAGGTCAACCGCTTCGGCTGGGTCATCGAGCTCGACCCGTACGACCCGAACTCCGTTCCGCGCAAGCGCACCGCGCTGGGCCGCTTCAAGCACGAGGGCGCGCAGCCCCGCCTGACCGAGGACGGCCGCCCGGTCGTCTACATGGGCGACGATGAGCGCTTCGACTACTTCTACAAGTTCGTGTCGAGCAAGCAGATGAAGAAGGGGAACAGCCGCGCGGCGAAGGAGCACAACCTGACGCTCCTCGACGAGGGCACCCTCTACGTCGCCAAGCTGACCGGCGACTCCCCGGCCGACCAGATCGACGGCACCGGCAAGCTCCCCAACGACGGCGAGTTCGACGGCACGGGCGTGTGGATCAAGCTCGCCACCGCGACCGCGTCCGGCGCCGTCTCGCACGTCGACGGCATGACCGCCGAGGAGGTGTACACCTTCACGCGCCAGGCCGGCGACAAGGTGGGCGCCACCAAGATGGACCGCCCCGAGGACATCGAGCCCTCCCCGCGCACCGGCCGCGTCTACGTGGTGCTGACGAACAACTCCAACCGCGGCAAGGCCGGTCAGCCCGGTGCGGACGAGGCGAACCCGCGCAACCTGAACAAGCACGGCCAGATCCTGGAGCTCGCCGAGTTCTTCGACGACCCGGCCGGCGAGGGCTTCGCCTGGCGCCTCTTCCTGGTCGCCGGTGACCCGAACGACCCGGCCACCTACTTCGCGGGCTTCCCGAAGGACAAGGTCAGCCCGATCTCCTGCCCGGACAACGTGACCTTCGACCCGCACGGCAACCTGTGGATCTCCACGGACGGCAACCAGCTCGGCTCCCACGACGGCCTCTTCGGCGTCGCCACCGCCGGTGAGCGCCGCGGTGAGCTGAAGCAGTTCCTGACCGTTCCGCGCGGTGCCGAGACCTGCGGTCCGCTGGTTCAGGACAAGCGCGTCCTGGTCGCCGTCCAGCACCCGGGCGAGATCGACGGCGCGTCCGTCGAGAACCCGCAGTCGGTGTGGCCCGACGGACCGGGCAAGATCGTCCGCCCGGCGGTCGTGTCGGTCTGGCGCAAGGACGGCAAGAACATCGGTCTCTGACCGGTGCGTTGACGGCTGAGCGTTGACCGTTTCACGTGAAACATCCTGACTGAAGCGGATGTTTCACGTGAAACACTCCTCAACTGCTCTGGGGCAGGCGGCCCACGGGGAGCCTGAGGGTCGTGATCGCGCCTCCGTCCGGCGCGTTGGCGAAGCTCAGGTCGATCTCCAGTACCGCCGCCTGCCCGGCCGCGATCGTCAGGCCGAGCCCATGGCCCCGCCCCCGGCCCGGATCCCCGGTGCGGAAGCGCTGAGGACCGTGCTCGATCAGTTCGGCCGGATAGCCCGGCCCGTGGTCGCGGAGCACCACGACGGGCCCGTCCACCGTGACCTCTACCGGGGGCCGACCGTGTTTGTGGGCGTTGGCCAGCAGGTTCGCCAGGATCCGGTCCAGGCGCCGCCGGTCGGTCAGCACCTCCGCGTCACGGATCACCCGCACCGAGGCGGCCAGCCCGGTCCCGGCGACGGCCCGTTCCACCGCCCGGCCGAGTTCCATCCGGCTCAGGTCGGCCTGTTCGACCCCGGAGTCCAGCCGGGAGATCTCCAGCAGGTCCTCGGTCAGCAGGTGCATGGCCTTGAGCCGGTCGTTGATCATCTCCTTGGGGCGTCCGTCGGGCAGCAGTGCCGCTGCGGCCAGTGAGCCCGTGAGCGGGGTGCGCAGTTCGTGCGCGACATCCGCCGTGAACCGCTTCTCCGCCTCCAGTCGATCCTGGAGCGAGCCGGCCATCGAGTCCAGGGCATGGGCCACGTCCCGTACCTCGTCGCGGTAGCCGGTCCGCAGGGGATCGTCGCTGCCGGCGGGGAAGTCCATCCGGGCGTCGAGGTCGCCGGCGCTGATCCGGCGGGCCACCTCGGCCGTGGCCGTGAGCCGCCGGCTGATCCGGTTGGCGAGGAACAGGCCGGCCAGGGCCACCACCCCGGCCGCGACCGCGGCGGAGGCCAGGATCGCGGTGTCGATGTCCCGCAGCCGCTTACGGGTGTTCTCGAACGGGATCCACACCGCGAGGGCCTTGTCGTCGGCGGGGCCGGCGGCCCACATCACGGGCTTCCCCTTGTACGAGCCGACCATGCTCCCGGTGTCCCCGCGTGCGACGAGCGCACGCAGCGGTCCGGGCAGGTCGGCCGGGTCCAGGGAGGCGTTCACATCGCCGTGCGCGGTCCCGTACTCGTAGTGGCCGAGGGCGTGGTCCAGGTCCCGGTCGGCTTCTTTGCGGACCTCGCCGACGATCTGCCGGGCGACCACGTTGTGCACGAGGATCCCCAGGGCGGCGGCGACCATGCAGCACACCATCGTGGTGGTCACGGCGATCTGCCAGCGCAGACTGCTCATGGCGCGCATCGGGCCCCGTTTCCGCCGGGGCAGTCGTCGAGGGTGAGCTGGGAGAGGTTCATGGTCCCGGACGCGGGATCCCACACGTAGTCGGCGACGCCGACGTACATGGGGTTCGAGGTCGGCTCGCGGACCGCGAGGTGCTCGGCGGCCACCTCCACGCCTTCCAGCACCGCGCGCCGGGACAGGATCCGGGCCACGCTGCCGTCGTCCCGGGCGGTGTAGACGCGCAGCTCGCTGAGCCGGCCGTCGATGTCCAGGGCGGTGATCAGCTCCGGGCGGCCGTCGCCGGTCAGATCGTGCAGCACGGGCGGGCGGACGGGGCAGTCGGGTCCGCCGTCCACAGCCTGTGTGCAGAGTGCGAGCCGCTGGAGGGCGCGGGGGTCGACGAGGCGGCCGGTGCCGCCGTCCTGGGTGACGGCGGCCTTCATGTCGGCCCGCAGTACGGCCAGGGCGTCGGTCCCGCGCATGCCGGCCTTTCCGGCCCCCGGCACCTTGGGTATGCCGGGTACGACGGCTGCCGTTCCCGGCTGCTGGCCGGGCTCGGGAGGGTCGGGGCGGAACTCCTTCCACAGGGTCAGCGGGGCGTGGACGGTGCCGAGGTCGCCGGAGCTCTTGAGGCCCTCCGCGTCGGCGCAGCCCGCCGTGGCCGCCAGGAGGGCGGCGAGGGCCAGGAGGTGGGGGCTGCGCATGCTTCGATGCTCCCCCGAGGGCCGGTCTCCGGCCCGGCCGTGCGTCTGTTCGGGCTACCCGGCCCCCGCTGCGCGGAGCCACTCCCCGCCCCGCCCTTCCACCGTTCCCCGGGGCTCCGCCCCGGACCCCGCGCCTCGAACTCCCCCGGCTACCGCTGGGAGGTGCCCCCTGGCGAGGCTGAGACACCCAGCCCGTCCGGCACCGGCACCGGGACCGGGACCGGGACGGGGACGGGGACGGGGACGGGGTCAGGGGTCCTGGCGGGTGATGGCCCGGGCTGCCGCCACCTCCTGGCGGACCGGGGCCAGCACGCTCGACGAGTCCGGGTCCAGGGGGACGTCCACGTGGAACGGGGTCGTCGTCGCCCGGACGTTCTCGGCCAGTTCGCGCAGCTGCCGGGTGATCCACTCGACCTCGCCCGCCGCAGGCGGCGCCGCGCCGTGGTTGACGCGGACGCGGGCGGCGGTGGTCGCGTCCACGATCCGTTCGACGGCCACCACCAGCGGCCACCACGCCGTGGCGCGGGTTCCGGTCGGCGGCGGTTCGGTCAGGGCCCGCTGGAACTCGCTGCGCACCCCCGACAGGTCCCGGTAGATCCGCCGCCGGGCCTGCAGGCGCGCCTGCCGGACCGCCCGGAGCTCCGCCTCGTCCGCGACCGGCGCGAAGGCCCGTTCCACGTACCCGGCGGCGTCCTCCACGGCGCGCGCGAGGCGGTCCCCGATCCGGGTGTGCCAGCTCTCGGGCCAGAGGAGGTAGCCGAAGACCAGGGCGATGGCGCAGCCGATCAGGCTGTCCAGAAGCCGCGGCCGGATCAGGTCGAAGCCCTGGTGGTTCAGCAGGTCCGAGAGGAGCAGGATGACGGGGGTGATCGCCGCGGTCTGGAAGGCGTAACCCTTGGCGGAGAAGGCGGGGATGAGGGCGGCCAGGACCATCATCACCGGTACGTCCCACCAGCCGCGCGGTACTTCCGACAGCACGGCGGCCGCGATCACCAGCCCCCCGGCGGTGCCCAGCGCGCGCAGCACGGCCCGCGAGAACACCGAGCCGAAGTCGGGCTTGAGGACGAAGGTGACGGTCAGCGCGACCCAGTAGGACCGCTCGACCTCGATCAGGGAGACGAACGACTGCGCGAGGCCGATGCACAGGGCGAGCCGCAGGCCGTACCGCCAGGAGGCCCCGGACAGCATCATGCCGCGCACCGCCCGCCGTGCCCGCAGCCGCAGGGCGGCGGGGCGGCCGAGGCGGTCGTCGACGTTGTGGATGTCGGGCTCGGCCAGGTACACGATGGCCGCGGCGTGCCGCAGCGCGGCGTCGACGGCCCGTTCGGCCGGGGTGTGCGGTGCGGGCAGGTCCAGCACCGGCTTGCCGGTACGGCCCTCCTCGACGGCCGTGGCCAGCTCCCGTACGGCCGCCGGGATCTCGGGCGGCACCGGCCTGCGCCGCTGGTGCGCGGCGGGCACGGCCTCCACCAGCGGGATCACCACGTTGAGCTGGGCCAGCATCCGCACCAGTGAGGGGCTGCGGCCGTGCACCCGGGTCCGCCGGCCGAGTACGAGGTCGTAGGCCTGGTTCAGGGACTGGGTGACCTCCCGGCGGCGCTCGTCGAAGGCGGCGCCCGGCCCGCCGGCGGCCTCCAGGGCGTCGGCCAGGGCCCGGTAGGTGGCGGCGACGGCGGCCCGTTCCGGCTGCCGCCCGCGCAGCGGCCAGCCGAGCAGGGTCAGGACGAGGACGAACAGCCCGCCCGCGCCCAGCAGCAGGGGCGCGATCCACCAGGGCCGGGGCATCGGGAGTCCGGCGCCGACGACGGCGTTGAGCAGGAGCAGCAGCCCGGACGCCGAGGCGACCGTGCCGATGGACGAGATCATCCCGGAGACCAGGGCGACGAGGGTGAGGGCGCCGACGGCCACCCAGCCGTGCCCGTAGACCAGGGTGCCCAGCGCGATGCCGACGGCGCCGAAGAACTGCGGTACGGCGATGTTCAGGATCCGCATCCGGTAGGCGTCGGCGGTGTCGCTGATGACGCCGGAGAGGGCGCCCATGGAGACGAGCGCGCCGTACTCGGGCTCGTCCAGTGCGAAACCGACGGCCAGCGGGGCGGCCAGCGCGATCGAGGCCCGCACGACGGCGGCCCACGGGATCGGGGCGGAACTCGGCTTCAGCCCCGAGAGGAGCCAGTCGGGCGGGGCCAGCGGATGGTGCCGGGCCCGCCGCGAAGCTATGTGTTCGGTGCGTTCGGTGCTCATTCCCGTTTCCGTGCCCCGCTCGCGAATCGGTTCTTCTGGTGTTTTACGCGTCGTTCTACGTACCTGGGTACCTTCCGAGCTTATGGGGTGCGGCGCCGTCGTCCTGTCAGCCAGGCCGCCAGTGCGGTGGCGAGGCCGACGGCGAGCACCACCCAGGAGGTGGTCCGCAGGAACGCGGTGAGGGCGTCGTACACGGCACCGGCGGCCGCCCGGTCGATGTCGGCGGGCAGATCGTCCAGGGTGAGGCGGCGGCACAGGTCCACCGCGACCCACAGCAGCCCGGCCCCGAACGCGAGCCCCAGCCCCGTGGCGATCACCGCGCGGCGCCGCCGGACGGACACCGCGATGGCCGCCACGGCCAGGAAGAGGGTCAGCACCGGGAGCCAGATGCCGGCGATCTGGAGCATGTGGAACCCCTTCCGGAGGGCGCCCAGGTTGTCGTACTCCATGACCTTCACCGAGATGTGGGTCACCGGGATCCGGTCGGCGAAGGGCACGCCGTCATCGACGAGTTCTCCTTTGACCTGCGCGATGACGGGGGCGAGGTCGATGGTGACGGCGTCCCCGTGACCGGTGGCGAGCGCGTCGAGGAAGGCGGCGTGCGCGGCGCGGTTGGCGGCGTCCCAGGCGGTCCGGTAGGCCGGGGTGCCGGCGAAGGAGCGCAGGGCCTCGCCGAGCAGGGCGTCCACCCCGCTCTGGAAGGGGCCCGCGTCGATCTGTCCCGAGAGGGCCCGGCCGGCCTGGGTGACGACGACGCTCCGCACGGCGGGGTCCTCGGCGAGCGGGGACATCGCGGCGGTGTAGCGCTCGGCATCGCCCAACTCGCGGTCGGCCCAGTACGCGACGGCGCTCGCGGGCACGAGCAGGGTCATGAGCACGATGAGGACCGCCGACAGGAAGGTGCGCACGTCACCAGGGAAAGCGGGCGCGGGCCCGGGCGCGAGCGGTGCTGCTGCGGGCGGGTGGCGCGGCACCCTTGCATCCAGCCCAGGCCCTCGCGGCGGCTTCCGGCCGGCCCGCCCGCTCGCCGCCATCTCGCTCATGGACGTGGTCGCCGCCGTCGAGGGGCCCGAGGGGGCCTTCCGGTGCGCGGAGATCCGGCAGCCCAGACCCTGACCGGGGTCGCCGCCCTCGCCCTGCCCGGCATGCTCTTCGAGATCGTCGCCGGGCCGTGCGGGGCTGACCCGCACGGGTGATCCACTTGCCGGTCGGGGGCGCTGGGTGTGCCCTGGATGATGGGAGAGAGGAGCCCGTCATGGCACATGCGGCACCCGCTGCCCACCGGCAGCACCGGCAGATGACGGACATGACCCACCTGGGCATGCTCGCCTACGCAGGGCCCCTGCTTCTCGGAATCGTCTACGGATTCTGGGCCGCCTACATGGAGCGGCAGGCGGGCCCGGTCACAGCGGCCAACGTGTTCTACGGAATCCTGTGCGGCGCGCTCTTCGCCGCGATCGCGTTCGGACTCGGCCGGATGGGCACGAACGTCATGCAGGAGGTCCGTGCCGCGGCGTACGGCGCCTTCGGCGGTATCGCCGTGGGGTACCTGCACAGCCTCACCGACCAGTCGATCCTCAAGGCCGTCGTGGTGGGCCTCTTCGTCGGCATCGGCGTCGGCGCGGCCGCGTTCTACCGCTTCCACACCCACGAGGACTGAGAAGGGTCCCGTCCGCGGCGGTACTTTCGGCCGGGGCGGGCCGGTACTTCCGCCCGAGGCGGCCGGGGGCCGCACCCCCCGGACTGAACAGTGGCGCCGGTTCCCGTGCCGTGGTCGAACCTCACATGACCACCCTCCGTTGCCGAGGGCACGGGAACCGGCGCTCCTCCCTTGCTGCGGGGCCTTACGCGGCCGGGTCCGCCGGGGCGGCGGTGTTCTGCTCCTGCTCATGGTTGTCGGAGGCGACCGGCTGGGCCGGACGCACCGGCTCGTTCTGCCGGACCGGCGGGGCGAAACGGGCGGCCTCGGCACGGAGCATGGCGTTCAGCGCGGCGTACGGGTCGATGGGCATGACGGAACCTCACGGTGTGCGGTGTGCGAAGTGGGGGGTGTGTGCGTCTGCGTCCGGGCTCGGCCCGGTCAGCAGCGCAGGACCACACTTCGTGCCGTCCCCGTGGACGGCACCGCTCCGAGCGGCTCGCACACGGCGGCCCCGCCCTGTTTCACGTGAAACACCGGGAGCGGCCTCAGCCGTGCGCCGGGAATCCCGCGCACGGCCAGTCGTACGGCAGCGCGCAGCTCGGGATCGGCCGCCGGATCGGACGGCCCCTCGGTGGGCTCCGCGGGTGCCGCGGGTGCGCTGGAGGCGGGCCGCGACTCGGCAGCCGTCGCGGCGGCCGGACCGGCTCCGAACACGCACAGCAGCACGACGCAGGCCGCTGTCAGGGCCCGGGTCAGTGCTGCTGCAAGCGCGCAGTGCCTCCCGCTCATGCGAGGGGTGTGCCCCGGCATCGGCGGCGGCACCCGGCCGCGCCGCGAGCGTCCCCCGACCGGGGTACGAAGTCCCCCCTAGCGGGTGCGGCGCTGCCCCGTCAGCCGGGCCAGTACGGCGGTCTCGCCGCCGACCAGCCGGAGTTGGGGCCGCCCGGCCGGGTCCTCGGTCCCGGAGACCTCGCCGGGGGAGATCTCCACGACGGTGAACACGGCCGTACGGCCGTCCGCGCGCGGGATCTCCACGGTCCGGCCCGGCCGCAGTTCGCCGAGGCGGAGCCCGGCCCCGGTGACCGAGGCGGTGCCGGCCGAGCCGGGCGCCGGGCTGCCGGAGTCCCAGGTGGCCGCCCCGTCGGTGCCGGTCAGGGGCAGGTCGACGCGCAGGCTGGGGATCCGCAGCCGCAGCGGACGGGCCGCCCGGAGCGGACCCCTGACCGCCCGCAGCGGCCCGGGGGCGGTCCTCGGCGACCGGGCCCCCTTGCCGGGGGTGTGCTCCTCGGCGTGCTCGAGCTGCCGGACGAGCCGGCGGTGGCCGGACAGGCCCAGGGCCCGTGAGGGCAGCGAGTCGTCGGTGGTCGCGGTCGAGGCGGTGGGCCGGGCGCCCTCGGTACTCTGCAACACCCCGATGCCGGTGGACAGCAGAGTCACCGTCAGGGCGGCGACGACCCACTTGGCGCGGGGCATGGCGATCCTTCCTGTCCGGCGCGGACGGCCGGGTCATGTGAGCAGTGGACACCTCCTCTGCCCTTCCGCACCCTGTGAAACACCGCAGGCTGACGGTGCGTCACGGGTGCCCGGGCTCCGAACCCGTACGTCTTCGCAGATGGCGGCCGGTCCGCAGGCCGGATGCCGGAGATGGAAGGCGTGCACCCGAACGGGTGAGGAGCCGGGGAAGGCCTGCCCGCCCGGCTCCCACCAGGGGGTGCCGGGCTCCAGGGGGCTCACATGAGTACGGTCAGCGCCGCCGCCGCGCCCATCGCCGCCGCCGCGAGGTGCATGGCCGGATGCCCGTAGTCGCCGGACCAGAGGTGGCGGGCCAGGCCGCCGAGCGCGGCGAGGGCGGCTATGACGCCGATCTGTCCGAACAGCGTGACGGCGGTGAAGGGGGCCAGGAGCAGCAGGAGCGAGTTCAGCCAGAACGGGGCGGCACCCGTCCATCCTCGCCATTCCCTGACCGCCGTCGGCACATACGGCACGTACGGCATCTACTACTGGCCCCCTCGGGATCGCTTTCGCGTCAACTCGTCGGCTGCAAAGCCTCCTTGGGTGCGGCGGACGGCACAAGAGCGCGTTCGGCAAGAAAACCGAAGGCGAGGCCGAAAGTCGTCCACAGCGCGGTCTGGATGGCCAGCGACGCGAGGCGGAACTCCCAGATCAGGGCGGCCGGGAAGTCCACCGGTACCTCGTTGATACCGGGCAGGACGGCGTACGAGATTCCGATGAGCAGGACGAAGCCGAGGCCGGCGACGACCGAGGCGTTCCAGTTGCCGAGCTTCGGCGCGAGCCGCCGGCCGAGGATCAGCATGCCCGCCGCGAGCAGGGCGCTCAGGGCGATCATCATCAGGTACAGGGCGGTCCGCCGGGCGGCCGTGTCGGGGTCGCCCACGGCCGGCGGGTTGGCCGGGTACTTGAAGAACGGGACCAGGGTGACGGTCACGAACAGACCGGCCGTGACCAGTGCTGCCGTGGAGCGCGGGCCGAAGCGGCCGATGCGGCCCAGGGCGAAGCAGAAGACGAGCGCGGCGATGCCGCCGAGCGCGACCCCGTAGAGGATCACGCCGGTGCCGAGGCCCGCCGTCGCCTGGAGGGCCCGGCTGACCGGGGCCTCCTCGGCGCCGTGGTCGTGGCCGGCCGCGAGGTGGCCGGCCTCCTCGATGGCGATGGCCGCGTCGACCTTGGACTCGCCGAGGAGGTAGGCGACGAGGAACGCGGCCAGGCCCGCGAGGGCACCGGCCAGCATGCCCCGGATCAGCAGGATGCGGGGGGAGACGGGATTCATCTGTGGCGATCCCCTTGCCGGGTCGAATGATCGGGCAGGAGGGTCAGTGGCAGGGGAAGCCGAGCAGGTGGCGGCCGTCGTGCAGCCACTCGTGGACGTTCTCGCCCTGGAAGACGGCGGTGGCGCCCTGCTCGATGCCGACGAAGTACAGCAGGACCAGCATGAGGACGGCGACGAAGGCCGCCCAGGGGGCGAGCGCGGAGAGCGAAATCGGGGCGACGGCGGGAGCCGTCGTGGGCACGGCGGTGTTGGCCATGTCAGGAACCTCCAGAGGGAACACGCGTCCCGGTCAGTGGTGCTCGCGACGACGGCGGCGGGTCTGACTCGCCTCCCCTGCGGGAGGATTCACAGTGGCGCGACCGTGCCGGACTCTCACCGGTGCTTCCGTCGTACCGTCGTCATTCAGTTGTGTCGTCCGAGACCGTACCGCGCTTACGCTCACCTTATGAACCCCCCATTGGTACGAGTTCATCTCGTGAGATTCCCGCTCGACGCGGCTGCCCGCCAGGGACGTTTCCCAAACCCGGAAAACGCGGGAAGCGAGGGGCACGAGGGGCACGAGGGGCTGCGGGGGCTGGACGCCGGGGAGTGGGCGGGGCGGACCCTGGACGAGGTCGCCGCAGCCGATCCGGCGGGCGTGCACGCCTGGCTGACGGATCCCGGATACGCGCCGCCCGGCGGGGAGTCGGTGGACGCGCTGATCGCCCGCGTCGGGGCGGAGCTGGCCGGCCTCGCCCCGGGCACGCACCGGTTCACGGTGGAACAGGCCGTCGTAAGGGCGGCCGTGGTGTACGCGTTGGAGCTGCCGGCGGCGGCCTTCTGGCGGCTCGACGTGCGCCCGGAGTCGGTGACCAGCCTCACCGGCCGGGCGGGCCGCTGGAACCTGCTGGTCGGGCAGCAGGACGGCCCGGACCCCGCGACGCGGTCCGGGCCGAACTGAGGGGCCGTACGGCTCCGTACGGCTCCGTACGGAAGCCGCACCGAGCCGTGCTGAAGGGCTGTGCGCTACGCGGTGATCCAGTCGGACGTGGCGATCACCGGCTGCACGCCGTCGCGGTGGATGGTGCCCTCGATCAGGCCGTAGGGGCGGTCCGCCGCGAAGTAGACCTCGTTGTCGTTCTTGAGGCCGAAGGGCTCCAGGTCGACGAGGAAGTGGTGCTTGTTGGGGAGGTTGAGGCGAACCTCGTTGACCTTGGGGCAGTTGTCGAGCACGCGCTCGGCCATCGCGTTCAGGGTCTGCTGCAGCGAGTAGGAGTACGTCTCGGCGAAGGCTTCCAGCATGTTGCGGCGGACCTTCTTGTACGACTGGTCCCAGTCGTACTCGGTGTCGTCCGCGGCGAGCGCCGAGTGGGCCCAGCGCGCGGTGACCTTGGTCGCCAGGATGCGGTCGTACGCTTCCTTCAGCGTCGTGTACTTGTCCTTGATGTAGCCGTGGAACTCGGAGTTGGTCGAGTTCATCACCGTCAGGTCCTTCAGACCCGAGATGACCTGCAGGCCCGTGGTCTCGCTGTAGGTGATCTGCGCGGTGCGCACTTCCTGGCCCTTGCGGACGAAGGAGTGCTGCTCCTTGCGGGTCGGGACCGGGATGCGGTCCCAGGCGAACTCCTCGATGCGGATCTGCGCCTCGCGGATCGGGGACTGGGAGGAGACGAAGTGCTTCGCGAGCAGGATGCCGAAGGCCTCCGGCGACTCGATGCCGTGCTCCTTGCCGAAGGCGTACACCGTGTTCTTGGTGGTGTCGGTCGGCAGGCAGTTGGCGTTGTCGCCGGTCAGGTGCACGTCGCGGAACTCGCCGCGCAGCGCCACCGACACGTTGAGGTCGCGGATCTCGGCCCAGGAACCGTCGCTGCCCTTGCGGGTGACCTTGACGATGCGGTTCTCGGCCTTGCCGTACTGGTTCTGGCCCAGGACGTGCTTGCTCATGGCTGTCTTCCTTCGGGTACACGGAGTCCGGCTGACTGGATCCCGTACGCCCGGCGTCCAGCGGTAGGGCCCGCTCCCCGCCGTTCGGTCCGGAGGACCGCCCCGGGACTGACGTGCATCCCGGTCCGTAGGTGCTCTGTGTCGGATTTCAGCACGTTCACGCGTTGTTCGTAATGGCGCGGAACGTCCAAGACAGGCACCCACGGCTTGGGCGACCGTACATTCACGCAGGTCAGGCCATGTGCGCATCCGCGACGGAGAGGGCCTCGT
The DNA here is from genome assembly GCF_044541755.1 of Streptomyces sp. NPDC085524. Taxonomy (NCBI): domain Bacteria; kingdom Bacillati; phylum Actinomycetota; class Actinomycetes; order Kitasatosporales; family Streptomycetaceae; genus Streptomyces; species Streptomyces sp. NPDC085524. Next base: position 312,141 of record NZ_JBITTH010000006.1, on the reverse strand, counting down.
CGAGGATCTCCAGGCCCTTTGCGACATCCTCGGCCGAAATGTTGCAGGCCGGGGCGACGTGGATGCGGTTGCCCGCGATCAGCGGCCAGAGCCCGCCCTTCTTGCAGGCGGCCCCGAAGGCGGCCATCGGCGCGTTGTCCGCCCCGGCGGCGTTGTACGGGACGAGCGGCTCGCGCGTGGCCCGGTCCCGTACGAGTTCCAGCGCCCAGAAGGTGCCGAGCCCGCGGACCTCGCCGACCGAGGGGTGCCGCTCGGCGAGCGCGCGCAGGCCCGGGCCGAGGAGTTCGGCGCCGGTGCGGGCGGACTGCTCGACGATGCCCTCCTCGGCCATGACGTTGATCGTGGCGACGGCGGCCGCGCAGGCCAGGACGTGCCCGGAGTACGTCAGGCCGCCCGGGTAGGGGCGGGTGGCGAAGGTGGCGGCGACGGCGGGCGAGAGGGCGACGCCGCCGAGGGGCACGTAGCCGCTGTTGACGCCCTTGGCGAAGCACAGCAGGTCCGGGACGACGCCCCAGTGGTCGGCGGCGAACCAGGTGCCGGTGCGGCCGAAGCCGACCATGACCTCGTCGAGGACGAGCAGGATGCCGTAGCGGTCGCAGAGGGCGCGCACGCCCGCCAGGTAGCCGTCGGGGTGGACGAGCGCGCCGGGGGCGCCGCCGACGGTCTCCAGGACGATCGCGGCGATGGACTGCGGTCCCTCGAAGACGATGGTGTCCTCGAGGTGGCGCAGGGCGCGCTCGCACTCCTCGGCCTCGTCCGCCGCGTAGAAGGGCGAGCGGTAGGCGAAGGGGCCCCAGAAGTGCACGACGCCGGCGGTGGCGGTGTCGTTGCCGAAGCGGCGGGCGTCACCGGTCAGGTTGATCGCGGTGGAGGTGGCGCCGTGGTACGAGCGGTACGCGGACATCACCTTGGGCCGGCCGGTGTGCAGGCGGGCCATGCGGACGGCGTTCTCGACGGCCTCGGCGCCGCCGTTGGTGAAGAAGATCCGGTCCAGCTCGCCCGGGGTGCGTTCGGCGATCAGCCTGGCCGCCTCTGAGCGCACGTCGACGGCGAAGCCGGGTGCGACGGTGCACAGCCTGGCCGCCTGCTCCTGGATGGCCGCGGTGACCTTGGGGTGCTGGTAGCCGATGTTGGTGTAGACGAGGGCGCTCGAGAAGTCGAGGTAGCGGTTCCCGTCGTAGTCCCAGAAGTAGGAACCCTCGGCCCCGGCCACGGCGAGCGGGTCGATGAGTTCCTGCGCCGACCAGGAGTGGAAGACGTGCTTCCGGTCGGCGTCCTTGACTGCGTCTCTGGCTGCTGAGAGGGCGTCGGCTTCTGCGTTCATAAAACGAGAGTAGTCGTCCAGGATGTGGACACGGGGCTGTGTCCACACCGCGGGACGGCCCGGGGGTCGGCCGCCTTCCGGACGGTCCGGCATGCAGACGATGTGGCGGCCGCCGTCCACCGTGAGGACGTCCCCCGTCGTGTACGCGGCGTTTCGGATGGTGTCGGGGGTGGGTCAGTTGTCCGAGTAGCGGAAGTCCCCCACGGTCCAGACGCCGACGTCCGCGATGGCGATGCGGTACATCCCGCCGGTCTCGGGGATGCCGAGGGTGCCCTGGAGGATGCGGGCCACGTGGAAGTGGAGGTGGGTGGGCGGCGACCCGGTGCGGTCGGATTCGCCGGGGGCGCTGAAGATCTCGGAGAACGGGCCCAGTTGCTCGGAGTCCCGCAGGACTTCGGCGACGCGCTGGCGCCAGACGCGTTCGGGGGCGAGCCGGCCGGTGATGACGGCGCCGTGGACCACGACGGTCAGGGACATCTGATTGGTTTGCTCCGACTCGACCATGGCGGCGAGATCGATGAGCAGCTCATCAGGGATCGACATGCCCAGGCATTCTAGCGGCATTCGGGGCTGCGGGAAGCGTGAACGGGCCGGGCCCGCACCGAAAAGTGCGGGCCGGCCCGTTCCTGCGTTCCTGCCTGCGGTCGTGCGTGCGTCAGGCGGGAACGATGTTCTCCGCCTGCGGGCCCTTCTGGCCCTGCGTGACGTCGAAGGTGACCTTCTGGCCTTCCTGAAGCTCGCGGAAGCCGGACGCGGCGATGTTCGAGTAGTGGGCGAACACGTCGGCGCCGCCGCCTTCCTGCTCGATGAAGCCGAAGCCCTTTTCCGAGTTGAACCACTTCACGGTGCCAGATGCCATATGAATTCTCCTTCGTGAAATAAAGGGAAAGTATTTTCGGCCGCGATTGCGGATGTCGGAACACTAGCATGGGCGGAGTCGAGGACGCGGAAATCGGCAGCCGGGAAATTCCGGACCGGCGGTAATTAAAATCCGTGTGTGAATTTCCTATGAACTGTGATGCGGGTCACAGGGAATGTCCGGCGGCTCTGCCTCCTCTTCCTTCCCGGGACGCCGTCAAGGAGGAGCAGATGAGGCCCACTTCACCGACCGGGATGCGGAACGGCGCCGCCGCGGCCACCGGTCCCGCGCGGGACGCGAGCGAGGTCGCCGCGCTCGTACGGTCCGCCCAGGGCGGTGACCGGATGGCCGCCTCGGCGCTGCTGGACCTGCTGACGCCCTACATCGGCCGGCTCTGCGGCCCGATCGCCCTCCAGGACGGCCCGGACGCCACCCAGGAGGCGCTCATCGTGATCTTCCGGAGCCTGGGTCAACTGCGCGAGCCCGCCGCACTGTTCGGGTGGGCGCGGGTGATCGCCGTACGGGAGGCCGTCCGCATCGCCCGCAAGGCGGCGCGCAGCGTCCCGGACCCGCTCGACGACGTCCCCGCGCGCGACGATCCGCAACTCGCCGCCGACGTGCACGACGTACTGGAGCGGCTCTCGCCGGCGCACCGGGCCGTACTGGTCCTGCGCGATCTCGAAGGCCTGGACGAGCGTTCCGTCAGTGCGCTGCTCGGCGTGCCCGAACCCACCGTGCGGACCCGGCTGTTCAGGGCCCGCCGCAACTTCCGGAAGGCGTGGGAACGTTGATGGACTCCTGGCCGGTCGCCGAACTCGACCCCGTCCGCAGGCTCCGCGTGATCGCCCGCACCACACCCGGCACGGGCCATGCCGAGCAGCTGATCGACGCCCCCTTCGACCGGGTCTGGGCGCTCGCCTCCGACCTGGAGAAGCAGATGCCGATGCTGATCACCGACATCCGCTCCTTCACCGTGACCGCCGCCGAAGGCGAGCACCTCGAGGCCCGGGCCCGCAGCCCGCTCGGCATGCGGGCGCGCTTCGACGTCGTCCTGCGTCCGGGCTGGTGCCTGATGCAGAGCCGCTTCGTGATCGGGGGGATGGCCGCCGTGCCGGAGGGGGAGGGGACCCGGTTCGGCTTCTTCGGCGGTCTGCGGCTGCCCGGCACCGGCCTCGCCGACGGGGTGCTGCGCCCGCTGCTCGCCCCGATGGGTGCAAGGGCACTGGAACGCTTCACGGACCAGCTCTAGCCCGGCGGCCGGGGCTACGCGTTGATGCGGACCAGGGCCACGGTGATGTTGTCGGGCCCCCCGGCCTCGATGGCCGCCTTCCACAGCTCGAAGGCGGCCTTGCCGTCGTCGTGGACCCGCAGCAGCCCGTCGATCTCCTCGTCGGGCAGCGGGTCCGTCAGCCCGTCGCTGCACAGCAGGTAGCGGTCGTCCCCGGTCAGCTCGAAGGCCGCCATGTGGGGGGTCACGGAGCTGTACCCGCGGCTGCCGCCGAGGGTCTGGGTGACGAGGGACGTGGTGCGCCGTCCCGGTTCCGGCGGCGGGCTGTCGTCCACGCTCACCTGGCGCAGCCCGCCCTTGTCCGCGTGGTAGACCCGGCTGTCGCCGACGTTGAAGGCGAGCAGGGACTCCCCGAGCACGAGCGCGCCGGCCACGGTGGTGCCCATGGCGGTGAGCTCCGGACGGCCGTCGGCGGCGGAGTACACCATGCCGTTGCACAGCTTCAGCGCGTCGTCGATGCTCTCCTCGCCCTCCAGGGAGGGGCCGAGCGAGGCGAGCTGGCGGACGACGAGGGCGCTGGCCACCTCGCCGGCCGGCTGCCCGCCGAGCCCGTCGGCGACCGCGACGACCAGCGGACGGCCCAGTGGGAACAGGAAGGTCTGGGGGCTCTCGGTCACGGTCCCGCACAGCGTCCACGGCCCGACGACCAGGCTGTCCTCGTTGTGATCGCGCACCAGCCCGGTGTGGCTCAGGGCGGTCACGGCTACGTACGGCACCACGACGTCCCGCCTCTCCTCCGCGGAAGCGTTCCCCGCTACCCATTGTCCGCTCGGCATGCGCCGGGCGGCCCGTCAGAGCACTCTGGTCCTGGAGCTGCCGTTCCGAGACGGGCAGCCCGGTCAGGAAGGACTGCCGGAGATGTTCGCGAGGCTCAGCACCTACCAGGGATCACCGCTTCCGGCGGAGGGGGATCTGGCGGCGAATTCGCAGGCGATCGTCGAGCAGATCCGGGACGCCCCCGGCTTCCGGGGCGCGTACTACCTCGTCGATCGGGCCTCGGGGAAGGCCAAGTCGCTCACCCTGTGGGAGGACGAGGAGACCATGCTGGCGAGCGAGGACCGTGCCACCCGCCTGCGCGCGGAATCCGCCCACCGCGAGGGCCAGCGGATCATCACGGTCGAACGCTACGAGGTGGGCTTCAGCTACCTGCAGACCTGAGGGGGCCCGGCCGGCGCAGCCGGTGGGCCCCTCACGGGTCGGGCAGGATCCGGAAGAGCCGGCCTAAGCCGTCGCCACCGCCCGCAGCGGCCCCAGGGCGGCGGCCCGGCGGGCGGGGAGGACCGCCGCCGCCGCGCCGACCCCGAGGGAGGCCAGGCAGACGAGCAGCAGCGCCCCCCACGGCACGGCGAGCGCGTACTGGTCCATGGCGCCCGACGCCAGGGAGCCCACGGCCCAGGCCCCGGACACGCCCGCCACGAGCCCCAGCAGGGTGCCGAAGGCCGCCACGGTCAGGGCCTCCAGCCGGATCATCCGGCGGATCCCGGCACGGTCCATGCCGATCGCGCGCAGCACCCCGATCTCCCGGGTGCGCTCGGCCACGGACACGGCCAGGGTGTTCACGATGCCGAGGGCGCTGATCACGACGCCGATGGCGAGCAGCCCGTACATCAGGGTCAGCAGGTCGCCGAGGCTGCCGGCCGCCTCGTGGACGAGGGCCTCCCGGTCCTGCACCTTCAGCAGCGGGTTGTTGCCCACGGCCGCCCGCAGCGCGGGCCCGGTCTTCTCGGAGACGGCGCCGGAGCCGACGCGTACGAGGACCCGCTGGACGGAGCCGGGCAGGTAGCCGTTCTCCTGCACCTCGCTGCGCGCGCCCAGCACGTCGCGGGCCACCGGGTTGTCCCGGTAGACCCCGACGACGGCATACTGCCGGAACTCCTGCGCGCGGCCCATGCGCGCGTTCAGGTGCCCGCCGGCGCTCAGCCCGTGCTCCTTGGCAACCGTCGCGGAGACCGCGATCCGGCCCGGCCCGAGGTCCTTGGCGGAGCCGCTGGTGAAGTCGAGCTTCAGGACGCCGTCCAGACCGGCCGGGTCGACCCCGGAGATCTCCCGGACGTGGCCGCCCGCGAAGAGGGTGGAGTCCGCGACGGCCGCGGCGGTCCGCACGCCGGAGGTCCCGCCGACGCGCCGCACGGCGGCCGGGTCGATGCCCGCCGTGGGACTGCCGGTGCCGATCACGTAGTCGGCGCCGAGGCCCTCGGCGGCCTGCCGGTCCAGCGCCCGGCCGGTGGAGTTCCCGATGACGGCGAGCCCCGCCACCAGCGCCGTGCTGATCATCAGGGTGGCGGCGGTGGCCGCGGTGCGCCGCGGGTCGCGCAGCGCGTTCTCCCGCGCGAGGTGCCCGACGACGCCGAAGCGGCCGGTCAGCCGGCCCGTCAGCCTGATCACCGGCCCGGCGAGCAGCGGCGCCAGCACGATCAGGGCGGCGACGAGGACACCGCAGGCGGCCATTGCGTCCTGCAGGTTCTCCACCGAGGCGTCCTTCGCGCCGGTGACCGACACCAGCAGCCCGGCGCCGAGGAGGAGCAGCACCAGCCCCACGGCGCCGCGGATCCGGGACCGGGCGGCGGTCGGCGGCTGCCCGGCGCTGCGCATCGCCTCGACGGGCGCGATCCCCGCGGCCCGGCGGGACGGCAGCCACGCGGCGAGGACCGTGACGCCCACCCCGACGGCGAGCGCGGCGGCGACCGGCAGGGGGCCGATCACCAGCGGTCCGTCGGGCAGCGCCTGCTCCGCGGTGCTCAGCAGCCGGGGCAGTACGGAGGCGATGCCGAGGCCGAGGAGGAAACCGGCGGCCGAGGAGACGAGGCCGATCAGGGCCGCTTCGAGCAGGACCGAGGCGGCCACCTGGCGGCGCGAGGCGCCGATCGCCCGCAGCATCGCGATCTCGCGGGTGCGCCGGGTCACCAGCATCGTGAAGGTGTTGACGATGAGGAAGGAGCCGATGAAGAGCGAGACCCCGGCGAAGACCAGCGGCAGCTTGGCGTAGCCGCGGGTCAGAGTGTCGACGAGGACGGTCTGCTGGGCGGCCAGGGCGCCGGCGGTGGTGGCCTCGGCCCGGTCCGGCGGGAGCACCGCGGTGACCCGGGCGGCGAGTTCGGACTGGCCGGTGCCGGCCGCGGCGACCAGGTCGATCCCCGTGTAGAGCCCCGGGGCGGCGAACAGCTTCTGCGCGGTGGCCCTGTCGAACAGGGCGAGGGTGCCGCCCGCGTTCACCCGGGGGTCGTCGGTACGGACGATGCCGACGAGCCGCTTCTTCATCACCGGGCCGTCGGTGGCCAGCCCGATGGTGTCCCCGATGCGGAACTTCCCGGCGGAGGCGGTGCCGCCGTCCACCGCGATCTCGTCCTCGGCGGCCGGGGCGCGCCCCTCGGCCAGCGGATGGCGGCCGTCCTTGCCGTCCTTGCCCGGCAGGTAGGCGGCAGCGAGGTTCGCCCAGGCCCTCCCTGCCCGCAGCGGGCTTCCGTCGGCGGCGGCGAGCGTGGCGGAGCCGTCGACCGAGGGGCGGACGGCGGCGACACCCGGCACGTCGGTCAGTTTCCGCACGAGGGCGTCGTCGAGTCCGGTCGTACGCCGGTCGTCGGCGGAGCCGGCCGGGGAGTACGTGGGGGTCACGGTGACCGAGACGTCCCCGAAGCCCTTCGACGCGGCTGCCCGGTGGGCGGCGGCGGAGGAGTCGGCGAAGACGAGGGTGCCGGAGACGAACGCGACACCGAGACAGACCGCCAGGACGGTCATGGCCAGACGGGCCTTGTGCGCGAGCACGTTGCGCAGGGCTGTTCGCAGCATGGGGGACTTCCGGTAGTGCGGGAGGTGGTGGAAGGGGCGGAGGTCAGCCCGTGTGGCCCTGGGCCTCGAAGCGGAGCATCCGGTCGAGCACGGCGCCGGAGGTCGGCTCGTGGAGTTCGTCCACGACCCGGCCGTCGGCGAGGAACACCACCCGGTCCGCGTGCGCGGCGGCCGCCGGATCGTGGGTGACCATCACCACCGTCTGCCCCAACTCCCGTACGGAGTCCCGCAGGAAGCCGAGGATCTCGGCGCCGGAGCGCGAGTCGAGGTTCCCGGTGGGCTCGTCGGCGAAGACGATGTCGGGCCGGGAGACGAGCGCGCGGGCCACCGCGACCCGCTGCTGCTGACCGCCGGACAGCTCGGCGGGACGGTGGTCCAGCCGCCCCGCCAGCCCGACGGTGGCGACGACCACCTCCAGCCACTGCGCGTCGGGCCGGCGCCCCGCGATCCGCAGCGGCAGCGTGATGTTCTCCAGCGCGCTGAGGGTGGGCAGCAGGTTGAAGCCCTGGAAGACGAAGCCCACCTTGTCCCGCCGCAGAGCGGTGAGCTGCCGTTCCGTCAGGGAGGACAGCTCGGTGCCGCCGATGCGCGCCGAACCGGAGGTGGCCTGGTCCAGCCCGGCCAGGCAGTGCATCAGCGTGGACTTGCCGGATCCGGAAGGGCCCATGACCGCGGTGAACCGGCCCCTGGGGAAGTCGACAGAGACCCCGTCCAGGGCGGTGACCCGGGTGTCCCCCTTCCCGTACACCTTCGTCAGGCCCGTTGCCCGGGCGGCGGGTTCGGGGCGGGAGGGGGTGGGCTGAGGGTGCTGCGGGTGCGGAGGGCGCTGTGCGTGCTGGGGGGACTGTGACATGCCGTCCATCGTCACGGCCCTCACCTGCGGAAACATCGTGCTGCAGGCCCCATTCGGGCTCTGCCGGAGGGGGTGCGTGAAGCCGCCCGGCTGTGCCCTCGGGGTGAGCGGAGCGCGCGCGGCCTCTTCCTTTCGGAAGGGGCTCAGCGCGCCAGGCCCGTGCGGTGGGCGAGGAGGGCCGCCTGGACCCGGCTCGCCGAGCCCGTCTTCTCCAGGATGGCCCTGACGTGCGTCTTCACCGTGCCGATCCCGATGCCGAGCCGCTCGGCGATGTCCTGGTTGGACAGGCCCACGCCGAGCATCGTGAGGACCTCCCGCTCCCGGGTGGTGAGCCGGGCGATCCGCTCGTCCGCGAGGGCGGCGGCCGCGGAGTCGGGGTCGCCGCCCCGCAGCATGCGGGCGATCAGCGCCCCGGTGACGCCGGGGGAGAGCACGGCGTCGCCCGCGGCGGCCGCGCGTACGGCACTGATCAGCTCCTGGGGGCCCTCGTCCTTCAGGAGGAAGCCCGCAGCGCCCTCCCGCAGGGCGCGTACGACGTTCTCGTCGTCGCCGAAGGTCGTCAGCATCACCACCCGCGGCGCGGGATCGAGGGCGAGCAGCGGGGCGATGGCGCTCAGCCCGTCGCAGACCGGCATCCGGATGTCGACCAGCGCCACGTCGGGGCGGTGGGCGGCGGCCAGGTCGACGGCCTCCCGCCCGTTGGCGGCCTCGGCGACGACGTCGATGTCCTCGGCGTGCCGGAGGATCAGGCGGACACCGTGCCGGATCATCGTCTCGTCGTCGGCGAGCAGGACGCGGATGGGGCGGGCGGGTTCGGTCACGGGGTCTCCCAGGGCATGGCGTCCCGGACCGACGGGACGTCGAAACGGTCGATGGCGATCAGGCGCTGCGAGGCGTCGAAGCAGTAGCGGGCGACGGTCAGGGTGCCGGGGCGGGTCTCGGTGGCCCCGTTGAACGGGTAGACGCAGCCGGCCGCACCGGCCGGGCGCGGCGGCTCGTGGCCGGTGGCCGCAGCGCGTACCGCCTTGTTGTCGCTCACCCCCGCCGCGCCCACGTCGGCGTACGAGTCGCCGACCCGTGGCAGCGGGGCCGGCCCGTGGCGGCGGCCGTCCGGGTGGGCCGCGTACACGAAGGCGATCCCGAGGACCATCAGCACGCACAGCGTCAGCAGTCCGCAGGCGAGCGTCAGCACCTCGGCCGTCCGCCGCCCGGGCGCGTCCTGCGGGTCGTACGCGTCGGCGGGCCGACTGGCCGACGCCGGGCCGGTGAGCTGCGGCGGGTTCCGGTCGGGGGCGTCACCGGGCTCGCCGGGCACGGCCGCCTCCACCCGGAACCCGCCGGAGGGGAGGGGAGCGGCCTCGAAGGTCCCGCCGAGCAGTTCGACCCGTTCCCGCAGGCCCGTGAGGCCGCGGCCGGTGCCGCGTTCCGCGGGGGGCGCGGCGGGGTGCGGAGGGGCGCCGTTGCGGACGGTGACCCGAACGGTCTCCTCGTCGTGCGCGACGGTGACGGTGACGTGCGCCGAGGGCGCGTAGCGGTGCACGTTGGTCAGGGCCTCCCGGACGACCCGGTGCACGGCCCGGCGGACCGGTGCCGGGCGGGCGTCCAGGTCGGGCCCCGTCCAGTCGAGCTCCACGGCGATGCCCCCGTCGCCGGACTCCGCGACCAGGGTCTCGATGTCGGCGCGGGTGCCGGTGGCGTCGGTGAGCGCGTCGGAGCCGGTGTCCCGGCCGAGCGGCCCCAGTACGCCGAGCGCCTGGCGCAGTTCGCGCATCGCGTCCCGGGTGGTGCGCCGTACGAGGACGGCCTCCTCGCGCAGCCCGGGCTCGGCGCGCGCCAGGGACAGCTCCAGGCCGCCCGCGTACAGGGAGATGAGGCTGAGGCGGTGGCCGACCAGGTCGTGCATCTCGGCGGCGATCCGGGAGCGCTCGTGGATGCGGGCCTCGCTGTCGGCGAGCAGGCGGGCCCGTTCCGCCGCGTCCCCGCGCTCGCGCAGGGCCCGCACCAGGCGCCGCTGCTGCCCCCGGACCGTGCCGAGCAGGCCGGGCACGACCACGGCGGTCGCGGCGAGGACGAGGCCCAGCGCGAGCCCGTACGGCACGGACCCCGGCCCGAGCCGCGGCCCGGCCGCAGCAGCCGACACCACGAGGAGCCCGGCGGCGCCCGCGAGCAGCCTCGTCCGCCGCCGGGCCCGCTCCGATTGCCGCGCCACGGTGTAGGCGGTCGCGGCCGTCACCGGCCCGAGGGCGGGCACCAGGCCGGTGAGCGTGGCGAGGGCCGGCAGCACGGCGTCCGGGAAGCGGCGGCGCAGCGGGAAGAGCGCGGCCCCCGCGGCGAGCAGCAGGAACTGGAACGGGGGACGCGGAAGGAACCCCAGGTATCCGAGTACGACGTACACGCCCAGCCCCGCACCGGCCACCGCGGCGCTCTCCACCACGAGGTGCACGAGGCCGGGAGGACGTCGGAAACGGCTGGTACGGACCACGCCGACCAGTATCTACGCCGGTATCCGCGAGGGCATGGACCCCGGGGCGGATCCCCGGCGGCCCGCCTCTGCCCGAAGGCAGAGCCCCGCATCCCCCTTCCGGGAGAGTCCGGCCTGTCGGGAGGGTCCGGCGGGCCGCCGGAGGGCGAGGGCGGCGAGCAGGACGAAGGCGATGAGGGCGGTGCCGTGGAGGAGCCGGGTGCGCGTGTCCGTGGGTTCCATGGGCGGGCCGCCGTCAGGCCTGCGCGGCGAGGAAGCGGCCGTCCGGTGCGCCGTGGAGGCGTCCCGGCGGGAGCCGCCGTCCGAACGCGAGCAGCAGGAGGTCCTGTGCGGCGCCGGACACGGGCGTTCCGGTCCCGAAGGACCAGTCCAGGTCGGTGGCGCGGAGTTCGACGCCGTCCAGGTCGGCTCCGAAGAACCGCAGGCTCCTGGCGTCGACGCCGTCCAGGAGGATCCGCACGCGGTCCTCGGGAACCCGGCGGCCGAGGCCCAGCGCGACGGTGATGTCCAGGCCGTGGACCACGTCGTGGCCGAGGGCCGCCGCGAGCCCGCCGACCGGCGGCTTCCAGGGGTGGTCCGCGTTCTCCGCGAGCAGCGCGGCGAGTTCACGCGTCGAATGCGCGGCCGCGTCCCTGCGCGCGCACCGGTCGGTCATCCGGTGCAGGCTGCCCCGCGCCCGGACCAGTTCCCACACCGTCCTGGCGAGCGGCTGGCGGAACCCCATCGACATGTGGGCCGCGACCTCCCGGACCCGCCATCCCGCGCACAGGCTCGGAGCGTCCCACTGCGCTTCCGTCAGGCCGTCGAGTACGGCCGCGAGCTCGCGGCGCTCGGCCGCGATCGCGGTCCTGATGTCCGTGTTCCCCGTGTTCCCCATGGTTCCAAGGCTCTTGGCCGGCCCGCCGGAAGTCCAAGACTTTGCACGTCTCGCAACTAGCATGATCCGTTATGGACATCCGGCAGCTGCGGTACTTCGTCACGGTCGCCGAGGAGGCCAACTTCACGCGTGCCGCCGCCCGTCTGCACCTGGCGCAGCCGGGGGTGAGCGCCCAGGTCCGGCAGCTCGAACGGGAGCTGGGGCACCCCTTGTTCGACCGCTCCGGCCGCTCGGTGACCCTGACGGAGGTGGGCGAGGCCGTACTGCCGTACGCGCGGGCCGCGCTCGCCGCCGTCGGGGCGGTACGGCAGACCGCGGACGAGTTCACCGGACTGCTGCGCGGCCGGGTCGCCCTCGGCCTGGTCTCGGGCGCGGCCACGGCGGGCAGCAGCTTCGACGTGGCGGCCGTCCTGGCCGGCTTCCACGGGGACCACCCGGGGGTGGAGATCGCCCTGGCCGAGGACAGCTCGGAGCGGATGCTCGCCGCACTGCACCGGGGAGAACTCGACATCGCCGTGATCGGACTCGCGGACGAGGAGCCCCCGCCCGGGATCTCCCTCCACGTCGTCGTCGACGTACCCCTCGTCGCCGCCGTCGCCCCGGACGACCCCGCCCTCGTGCCGCCGGACCGTACGACCGTCGCACTGGCCGAGCTCGGCGACCGTCCGCTGATCACCCTGCCGCGCGGTACGGGCGTGCGCGGGATGCTCGACCGGGCGTGCACGGAGGCGGGGTTCCGGCCCCGTATCGCCTTCCAGGCGAGCGCTCCGCCGTTCCTGGCCCAGCTCGCGGCGCGCGGTCTCGGGGTGGCGGTGGTCCCGGCGCTCCCCGCCGACGCGGCGGGGGCCCTGGGCGTGCGGACGCTGGAGATCACCGCGCCCCGGCTGCGCGCCCGGGCCGCCCTCGCCTGGCGGACGGACGGCCCCTCCGGCCCCGCGGCCGCCGTCCTCCTGGACCTGCTGCGCAGGAGCTTCACCCCGCCCGGCCGCTCCTGAGTCCGGCTACGCCGCCGCGGAGGCCGGGTCGAGGGAGTCGACGTCCTCCATGAAGCTCAGCATCCGGGCGTTGACCATGTCGGGGTGGTCGATCTGCGGGCCGTGGCCGGTGGCGGAGACGATCTCGGCGCGGGCCCCCGGGATCAGCCGGGGCACTCGCTCCAGCTGCCGCTTCGGGTGCACCAGCAGGCTGCGCTTGCCCATGATCAGGTAGAACGGCGTGCGGATGGAGCCCAGTTCGGCGTCGGACAGCGGCAGCGGGGCGGGCCGGCGGATCCGGAAGGCCCGCACCCCGGCCTGGATCCACTTGCGCAGCTCCGGGACGACGAGCACCGGCTGCTCCAGCCACTTGGCGAGGGCCGGGCGCAGTGCCTTCGGGGCGAAGGTGGCGAAGAGGCTGGCGAAGATCCAGACGAAGAAGCGCAGGCCCACCTTCTCCAGCCCGCCGGGGTCGAGGGCGGTGACCGAGGCGAGCCGTCCGGGCCGCAGGTGCACCTGGTTGATGACCAGCCAGCCCCCGTAGGAGGAGCCGACGAGGTGGACCCGGTCCAGGTCGAGGGCGTCGAGGGCCTCGTCCATCCACTGGGCGGCCCGCTCGGGCTGCCACATGGGCTCGCGCTGGACGCTGCGCCCGGGGTCGCCCGGGGTGTCGAGGGCGTAGACCGGTCGATCGGCGCTGAGCGCACGGGTGTTGGGGTACCACTGCGCGGAGCAGCCGCCGGAGCCGTGGATCAGGACGATCGGCGTACGGGCCTCGGCCGCCGGGTCCGTGGGCCCGTACCGGTAGACGTGCGTGGTGCCGAAGCTGGTCTCGACGTCCGTCTCGGAGCGTATGGGCGCCCCCATCGCGAAGAGCGCGTCGCAGGTGGCGAAGTAGCGGTCGCGTAGCTCGTCACTGACGTAGCGGCCGATGTCGCGGCGCGGCTTACGGGTCGTGTTCTCGGGCACGGGGCACCTCCGGGAAGAACCGTTCTTCGTGATACGACCGTACCATGATGTTGGTACGGCGGTACCATGAAAAAGTCCGGGGAGCCCGGACGGCGGACCCAGCACCGACGGGCGGAGACACCGGCACATGCCGAAGCGCGTGGATCACGAGGAGCGGCGGACCCAGATCGCCGAGGCGCTCATCCGGGTCGCCGGACGACGGGGGCTGCACGCCGTGGGCATGCGCGACGTGGCCGCGGAGGCCGGGGTGTCGCTGCGGCTCGTGCAGTACTACTTCGAGACCAAGGAGAAGCTGCTCTTCTACGGTCTCCAGCACCTGACCGACCGCTTCACCGCCCGGGTGGGCGCCCGCCTGGCCGCGATCGGGCCGGCCCCGGGCCCGCGCGCGACCGTCGAGGCGCTGCTGCTGGCCTCCCTCCCGACCGACGAGGAGGGCCGCACCTTCCACTTGCTGTACAGCGCGTACTCGATCCTGTCGGTCACCGACGAGGCGCTGGCCGCCCAGCCGTTCATCGACAACCCCGACGCCGCCGAGAACGCCGTGGCCGGCCTGATCGAAGGCGCCCGGGCGTCGGGGCTGGCAGATCCCGGGATCGACGCGCGCACGGAGGCCATCAGCCTGCTCGCGATGACGGCGACGATGGGCACCAGCATCCTCGTGGGCCAGCGGAGCCCGGAGTCGGCCATCGCGGTGCTCGACCACCACCTGGACCGGATCTTCCGGGCGGGCGGGGCGCCGACGGCCGGATAGGGGTCCGCGGGGTCCGCGGGGTTCGCGCAGGGTTCCGTGCGGGGTTTGCGGGGCGGCCGGGGGCGGGCTGTGGCCCGATTCATGGTCTTGAGGGGTGGGCGCGCATTGACGGCGACGGTGCTTTAGGTAAGCCTTACCTAGCTTCCGGGTATTCGGAAGCGGCCCGTCCGCCCACTACCGGAGTCAGCTCACATGTCGTCCACCGCAGTCAGACCCGCCCCCCGCCCGATCCGTCTCTTCGATTCGTGGTGGACGGTGGCGGCCGGCGCGCTCGTCGCGATGGTCGTGCTGACGGCGGGGGTGTGGTGTTCCCTGCACGTGCAGGCGGACGCGGCGATGCGCACGGCGGCGCTCTTCGCGCACCTGGCCTCGCTCGTGATCGGCTTCGGCGCCGTGCTGTCCGCGGACTACTACGGGCTGCTCTGGGCGACGCGGCGCTGCACGCTGGCCGAGGTGGTCGCCGCGACCTCCCGGCTCCACGTGCCGATCTGGGCCGGCCTCGGCGGGCTCGTCCTCAGCGGGCTGATGCTCCACCCCGACATCGGCTCCCCGCTGACCCTGACCAAGCTCGGCCTGGTGGCCGCGCTCACCCTCAACGGCCTGCAGGCGGGCCTCCTGGCGCGCCGCCTCGAGGCCGCCTCCGAGGCGCCCGGTCCCAAGCTGCTCGCCTGGGGAGGTGTCACCGCCCTCGTCTCGCAGGTCTGCTGGTGGGGCGCCGTGGTCATCGGCTTCCTCAACAGCAACACCTGATCCCGCGGGGCCGCGCCGCCCTCACGCCGCCTCGGCCCGGACCCGTCCGGCCTCGACCGCGTCGAGCAGCGCCTGGTGGTCCTTCTCGTTCTGGTCGGCGTACAGCTCGGCGAAGTCCGCCAGCGCCCGGTCGAAGACGTCGCTGCTGCCCAGGTACGCGGCGATGGCGATGCGGTCCCCGGACCTCGCGTGGGCGCGGGCCAGGGTGGCGCCGCACAGCCTGCCGAAGTTCGCCATCCGCTTCGGCGACATGTCCTCGGCGATGGCGATGCCCTTCCAGTCCCGCAGCTGGCGTACGTAGAAGTCCCGGCGCTTGCCGTCGATGCCCTGGACGCGCTCCCAGCCGAGGAAGATGTCGCTGGTGGCCTGCATGAGCCGCTGGCCCGCGACGACGCGCTCGCCCTGGGTGCGGAAGGCGCTGGCGCCGGCGTAGGGCGCCAGCACCGACTGGTCGGCCTCCTTGGCCTGGAGCAGGAGCGGATCCCCGTCGTCCTTGCCGAGCAGCAGGATCACCCAGCAGCGGGTTCCCACACTGCCCACACCGACGACCTTGCGGGCGATGTCGCCGATCCGGTAGCCCTTCAGCAGGAACCTGCGGTCGGTCTGCAGGGTCTTGCCGTAGTGCTCGATCAGCCGGCTGATCTCCTTCTCCATCGGGCCGCGCTCGGCGGGCTCCAGCAGATCGTGGAGCCGCACCAGCAGCGGCGGGTCGGGGGTGATCAGCCGCTTTCCGTCGACGACCCGCGTGAGCTTGTCGAAGACCTGCAGCGTGTCGTGCGCGTACGCCTTCTCTTGGGCGCGGTTCCAGCGTTCGAGCTGTCCCGCGCCCACGACCGGGCCCCACTGCTCCGTGAGCGATTCCGCGGAGTCGCTGGTGTACCAGACCTCGAGGTTGCCCATTCCGGCGAAGCTCCGCATGCGCTCGCGGTAGGAGCCCACGGCCGCCCGGACCACCGTGGCCCGCTCCTTGGCGCTGAAGCCGTTCGCCCGGCCCGCGATGACGAAGCTGGCCGACAGCCGCTTCACGTCCCACTCCCAGGGCCCGGGCAGGGTCTCGTCGAAGTCGTTGATGTCGAACATCAGCCGGCGCTCCGGCGAGGCCAGCAGCCGGAAGTTCAGCATGTGCGCGTCGCCGCAGCACTGCACCCTGATCCCGCTGCGCGGCGTGTCCGCGAGGTCCGAGGCCATGATCGCGGCGGCCCCGCGGTAGAAGCGGAACGGTGACTCGCTCATCCGGCCGTAGCGGATCGGCACCAGCTCCGGCACCCGCCTCGCGGACTGCTTCTCGATGATGTCCACCGGATCCGGGCGGTTCGGCGAGGGCGCGTACCCGGCGTGGCTGGAACGGGGCACCTCCGCACGGGCGGCCTTGCCGCGGGCGGCCCGCTCCTGAGGGGTGAGGTTCCGCGTCTCGTCGCCGGAGAGGTGGTTCTCGTTCATAGCGGACTCCCCGACGCTCCACGAACACGGTCGCCGACGCGCGGCGCGCGCCCGCCTGATGCCCCGGTACGGCTCTCCCTCCCAACGTATCCGCGGGCGGTGCTCCCAGCGACTCGGGCCGAGCGAGCTCGCGGGGCGCGAAGCGACAGGGCCCGGCCGGGGCGACTGCGGACCGGCCGGGCCCTGTCCGTCCGGGCGGTCGGCCCGGGTCGGAATGCGGTCGGAAGCGGTCAGAAGGACTCGTCGTGCAGGTCCTCTTCGCGGATCAGATCGTCCTCACGGCGGCGCGAGGACTCCTTCTGACCCTGGTCCTTCTGGCCCTGCTCGCGCGACTGCCGGCCCGGCTGGGGCCGCGCGGGGTCTCCGGGGCGCTGGTGCCCCTGGGCCTCACGGCTCCTGCCCGGCTGCTGACGCTTGTCCTGCTTACCGCCCATGATGGCGACTCCTCGTGATGGGTGGAGTACGGAATCCCCCCCGCATCACGCTGACACGCACGCCGGTGCTCTGCACCAGGTCGCCCGCGAACCGCGCCACCCGGGTGAAACCGACCGGGGTCCGGCCCGCCCGCACCGTGGCACCCGCTCACCCGCAGTCGCCGAGGATCGGCCCCGATCCGTCGGGGGTGCGGTTCGGTCGCAGCTGCCCGCCTGCCGGGCCGAGGAGAGCCGCAGGGGTGTCAGGGGCGGACTGTGGAACGGCCCCTGACCGGCTGGCATACTGCACGGGTATGGCCCTTCGTGCATCCCCCGTCGCGAAGGGCCATACCTGTAGGCCGCCCCGGGCGGCGCCGGTGCACGGCGTGCCACACGGGCAGGGGACTCCCCCGTGGTCCCCTGGCCGCGTTTTTTGCAGTTAACAGTCACGTAGAGTGCCCACGCAAGCCCGGCACTCGCAACGGTGCACGACGCGAACACAGGTGGACCGGATGGACATCGGCGACGAACACGCGCCTGAACTGCCGTCGTTGCAGCAGAAGGTCGAGTACATGGTGGAGAAGACCTTTCCGGGCCGGAAGGTGTCCGGGCGGACCTTCGCCGAGCTGGTCAGGGAACGCGGCGGCTCCCTCTCCCACAGCTACTTCTCCAACATCCTCGCCGGCAAGGTCACACGGCCCTCCGAAGAGATCCTGAAGGCGCTCGGACTCGGCTTCGGCGTGGACTGGCGGTTCTTCAAGGAGGAGTCGGAGGTCGTCGGCGACGTGGTCGCCGGGCTCCGGTTCCTCGCCCGGCGGCGCACCGGCGAGGGCGGACTCCCGCCGGAACTGCTGGAGTTCGCGCTCTCCCTGCTGGCGGACACCAAGGCCGAGCAGCGCCCCGGCGGCGCGCAGGGCGCGTAGCCGGGGGAGCCGGTGACACGCGGCCGTACGTGCGCACGGCGCCCAGAACGACACGCGCGCGACGGGCGCCTGGCCCGGTACAGGTGGCCGCCTACAAGTCCATCCCGGAACAGCACACCCGCGCCGCCTGCGGTCCTGCCAGGAGCACAGCACATGAACGAGACCACCGCCACCACCGTGGCCCGCACCGTCACCGACGTCCTGCAGCCCCGCAACGTGCTGCTCGTCGGCATGCTCGGGATCGGCCTGGCCGCGGCGGGCGACTGGACCGGCCTCCCCTGGGGGCTGCTCGGCGCCCTGTGCGCGGGACTGGTCCCGGCCGGCTACATCGAATGGGAACGCAAGCGCGGCACCTGGGGCGACCGCCACGTGGTCGACCGCACCCAGCGCGCGCCGATCTTCTTCGTGATCCTCGGGTCCCTCGGCACCGGGTCGGTGGTCATGGTCCTCGGCGGTGCACCCGCGCCCATCCTGGTCGCGATGCTCGGCCTGTGGGTGATGACCATCGGGCTGCTCGCGGTCAACACGGTCTGGAAGATCTCGGTGGACTCCGCCGTGGCCTCGGCGGTGGTGGCCCTGCTCGCCACGGTGCACTCGCCGTGGTGGCTGCTCGCCTATGCGCTCACGGTCGCCGTGTGCTGGTCCCGCGTCGCGCTGACGTACCACACCGTGGCCCAGACGATCGCCGGAGCCGCCCTCGGCGCAGCCACCACGGCCGCGTTCCTGTTCGTCTGACCCGCCCCCCGGCCACCCCCGCCGACGCGGCCGGACCCCGGCCCGGGACGGGGCTGCGCCTACGGCCCGGCGATACTGCGCGCCGGCGCGAGTTGCTCACCGGACTTGCGGAAGCGGGGGCGGAGAAGTGGTGGGAGGTGCCGGGGTGAGGGTGGCGCCGTCGTAGAGGCGGAACAGGCGTGGGCGGCCGGGATCCTGGTCGGTCCCGGCGGCGAGGGCTTCCCAGCACTGTGCGGCCAGGGCGCGGGCGCGGGTGCCGGGCCATGGCTGGGGGAGCAGTTCGGGGGGCAGCAGGGGGTCGGGTTCCATGGCGGTGGTGAAGGACGCCGCCAGTTCGATCGCGTACGTCAGGCGCTCGGTGTCGGTGGGCCGGTCCAGGCTGGACAGCCGGGCCAGGCGGGCCGTGGCGAGGGCGGCGAGCGCCTCGTAGCGGTCCGCGATCTGCTGGAGGGGCCAGAGCAGGGCGGCCAGCCGGGCCGGGGCGGCCTCGTCCCCGACCTGCAGGTCGCAGCTGGTGAGGCGGCTGAGGGAGGGCAGGACGCCCAGGTGGCGGGCGTGGGCTTCGACGACCTCGCCGATGGCGTTGGCGCTGACGTAGAGCCCGCCTTGGAGGGGGGCCGCGCCGAGGTGGAGGAGGGTGTCGCGCAGGGTGTCGCGGGCCTGTCGCGAGGTCTCGGGGATGGCGAAGGCGAACAGGTGCCACGTCCCGTCCCAGGGGGCGAGACCCTGGTCCTGCCGGTAGGCGTGGCGGACGTACTCCACGTCCGGCGCGACGGCGCCGGTCGCGTCGGCGGTGGCACGCAGTACGGCCTTGCGCCCTCGTCCCTCCTGGGTGAACCGGCCCTCGGCGACGAGCCGTTTGATGCAGAGCCGGACCTGCTGGTCGGTCATGCCGAGGGCTGCGGCGACGGCGTACAGCTCGCCGGCGTCGACACTGCCGTCCTCGCGTACGAGGGCGAACACCAGGGTCCGGGTGCCGATCCCGGACGTGATGGGCTCCGTCGCGGGGGTGCCCGCGGGCCTGCTGGTCATCGCTACAGCTCCAAGGTGTCGCCGGGTGCGCCGCCTCCCGGGCGGGCCGGGACGGCGCGATGCATCGTAGTCACGGCGCCGAAGCCCATCAGGCCCCGGAGGTACGGGGTCCGTTCGGTGCGTACGGCGGTGAAGCCGTGCCGCTCGTACAGGGCGCGGGCGCGCGGGTTGACGTCGATGACGTCCAGGCGGACCCGCGAGCAGCCGTGTTCCGCGGCGACGGCCGCGATCTCCGTCAACAGCAGGCTCCCGATGCCCGCACCGCGGTGGGCGGGGTCGACGGCGATGCCGTCCATGACGAGTTCCCCGGGCTCCGGGGTGCGTTCGAGGAGCGCCAGCACGGCGAGCCGCGGCAGGCCGCGGAACAGCCCGAAGCCGGAGAGCACGTCGCGCACCCCGCCGCCGGTCAGGCCGCGCCCACCGAGCTGGTAGCCGGCCACGCCCACGACGTGCTCACCGCCGCGGGTGAGTGCGACGACCGCGCGGTCGTGGTGGAGATGGCGGGCGATGAAGGCACGGCCGTGCTCGGCCGGGCCCAGGGCGGCCCCGAGCTTGCGGCCGAAGGCCTCCCAGTACAGCTCGGCGACCCGCTCCTCGGTGCTGCGGGGTACGCCGCGCCTGATGGCGGTTGCTGCGTCCATGGCTCCTCCTCGCGATTCTTCCTCCGTCCTCGCATTCTACGTACGAACGCGATACGGTCGAAACTCAAACGAGAGTTTCTCTTGCGATAGTTTTGGGGGATGGGTGTCGACGAGACTGCAACGCAAGGCCTCGACACGCCGTCGGCGGGCGGTGCGAGCCGTGTTCGCGGCTCTGGCAGGGCTGGTGGTCGTGGCGGCCGGCCTGGGCGGGCTGATGGTCTGGCAGAACACGTACGACCTGCGGGAAGAGACGGTGGCCGTGCGGCACGGCGGGCGGACCCTGCACGGCGTGCTGGCACTGCCCCCACAGGGGAAGGGCCCCTTCCCCCTGGTGGTCTTCGTCCACGGGGACGGCCCGGTGGACGCCACGCACGACACCTTCTACCGGCCGATGTGGGAGTCCTTCGCCCGGGCCGGGTACGCCTCGCTGTCCTGGAACAAGCCGGGTGTGGGCGGCGCGCCGGGCGACTGGCTCGACCAGACCATGGACGACCGCGCGCGGGAGGCCGTCGACGCCATCGCCTGGGCCCGGCAGCGGCCGGACATCGACGGCAGCCGGATCGGCTTGTGGGGCGCCAGCCAGGCCGGCTGGGTGCTACCCAAGATCGCCGCCAGGGACGGGCGGATCCGGTTCGCCATCGCCGTCTCACCCGCCGTCAACTGGCACCGGCAGGGCCGCTACAACCTCCTCGCCGAACTGAGCCGGGACGGTGCCTCCGCCGCCGAGGTCGCCGCCGCCCTGCGCCGCCGCGAGACCGGGCTGGAGCTGCTCGGGCGGGGCGCCACGTACGAGGAGTACGTGCGGGCCGTCGGGGACCCGCAGGGCATGACGGCCGCCCGCTGGCGGTTCGTCTCCAAGAACCACGCCGCCGACGCCGGCGCCGACCTGCCGGCCCTGCGCGGGATTCCCGTCCTGCTGGTGCTCGCCGGACACGACGTGAACGTGGACACCGCCGACACCGAGGCCGCCTACCGCCGGCTGCTCCCCGGACCGTCACTTCGCGTCGCCCACTACGCCGACGCGACCCACGGCCTGGTCGAGCACGACGTGGAGACCTCGCCGCTGCGCCTGACCCTGACCGCGCTGTGCGCGCCGCGGGCCCTCTTCGCCGAGGGCTTCCTTGCCGACCAGCGGAAGTTCCTGTCCTCTCTCGATGCCGAAGGAGCAAGACGATGACCACCCGCCCCACGACGGGCCCCGGGGCAGGGACCGGGGCCGGCACCGTGCCGGGCCCCGCGGTCCGGCCGGCCACCGGGCCGACGACCTCGTCCCGCTTACGCGACGTCGACGCCCTGCGCGGCTTCGCGCTCCTGGGCATCCTCCTCGTCAACATCACCTTCACGGCCTCGGCGTACCAGGGCACCGGTGTCGCCGATCCCGCGTTCGACTCCCCCTTGGACGGCGCGGTCCGGTTCCTCACCGAGGTCTTCTTCGAAGCCAAGTTCTACCTGCTCTTCTCCTTCCTCTTCGGCTACAGCTTCACCCTGCAGCTCGCCTCCGCAGGCCGTGACGGTGCGGCCTTCCTGCCCCGCTTCCTGCGGCGCTGCGCAGGTCTGTTCGTCCTCGGCCTGTGCCATGCCGTGCTGCTCTTCCCCGGCGACATCCTCACCACCTACGCCGTGCTGGGACTGGTGCTGCTCGCCGTGCACCGGATCCGGCCGCGCACCGCCGTGCGCACCGCCGTCGTCCTGCTCGCCGCGACCGCCGCCGGCTACCTGCTGCTGGCCTGGGCGCTCGCCGCCACCGGAGGCGGCGGCATCAACGCCATGGCTGTCACCGAACACGGCCGCCAGGCGACCGAGGCACTGCGCGGCGACGCCGGCTCGGTGATCGCTGCGCACCTTCGGCAGTTGCCCGACGTGGTGTTCATGCTGGCCTTCTTCCAGGCGCCGGCCGCCTTCGCCGCGTTCCTGCTGGGCCTGGCGGCGGGCAAGCGCGGCGTGCTGCGCGACCCCGCCGGCCACGGGCCGTTCCTGCGACGCCTCCAGTGGGTCGGTTTTCCCGTCGGCATCGCCGGCGGTCTGGTCTGGGCGCATGCCGCCCAGGGCCACTCCGGGACGGCGTACCAACTGGTGGCGGTGGCCGTGGACGTGGTGACCGCGCCGCTGTTGGCCGCCGCGTACGCCGCGACGGTGCTACGGCTGCTGACCGGACCGCAGGGCCGACGAATGGCGGCGGTCCTGGCTCCGGCCGGCCGCATGACGCTGACCAACTACCTCACCCAGTCCCTGGTCCTGTCCTTCGTCTTCACGGGTTTCGGCGCCGGGCTGGTGGGCCGCCTCGCACCTGCGTATGCCGCCCTCACCGCCCTGGCGCTGTTCGCCGCCCAGGCGGTCTTCAGCCGCTGGTGGCTGGCCCGGCACCGCTACGGGCCGGTGGAGTGGCTGCTGCGCGCGGTGACGCTGGCCCGGCGGCCGCGCCGACAGGAGACATGACCCCGCCCCCCGCGACAAGTGTGCGGCCGCCCCGTCCGGCGGACATGCGGAGATCAAGCGCCCGTGGGCACACCGGCTGTCCGTCCGGCACGGGCGGACCACCGCGATTGCCAGGTGTGGGGTGCGTACCCCCTCCTGAGGCCCCGGCGGCCCGCCTATGGCCGCGCTGTGTCGAGAGGAAACCGGGCGCTCAGACACGCCCCCATGCGTCGAGGAAGGCTTTCCGTTCAGCCGGATCTGCTGATCTGTGGTCCGCGTGCAGGACCCGCCAGGCGGTAAGTTCGAGATCCCGGAGCCACAGCTCGCCGATGACCTGAGTCTTGAGGTCGGGGAGGTGGTCGGATTCGGCGAGCGCCTGGCCGATCACCTCTCCGGCTGCGACGCGCTGGGGCGGGGTCATCTCGTCGACAGCCGAGAGGATCTGACCGGCCAGGCCGGTGCCTTCTCCGGCCAGCGAACTCAGCACGAAGGTCTTGATGTTGGAGGGCAGAAGGTAGAGGGAGCCTGAGCTCCTCCACAGGTCCGACCAGAAGCGTTCTCCGGCCTCGGTGGGAGCGGGGAGCGCGGCCAGCAGTCCGAGGAGGTGCGCGGTGGCCGCGTACCCATCGGAGTGGGCGGACGCGACGACGGCGATGTCGGCAACGCGCTCCACGTCGATTCGGCCCGCCTCGAGGCGTGGGTCCAGCCCCAGCCGCTGTTCCAGCTGATGGGAAAGCGGGGCGGATGCATGGGAGCGGAACTCGGGAAGCATCGGCGGTCCTTGAACGTAGGAGAGCGGAGAGGTCCGTTCGGAAGCCTGATTGTTCCCATGGCCCGCCGACTTACACGACTTCCACGGTCCCAGTTGGGGCCAGGCCTCCAGGACCGGAAGTCGCGAACCGGTCCTTCACAGGCGTCCGCGCCCGAATAGCCCTCCTCCGACGACCGAGGCCCGCCGATTTCGACGGGCACGCTCGGTTCAGGCCGAGGGCGGCGGCGCGGATGAGTCGGCGGCGCGGCGGTATTCGGCATTGATGCGCTGGGCTTCCTCGAGCTGGTCCTCGAGGATGATGATGCGGCAGGCGGCCTCGATGGGGGTGCCCTGGTCGACGAGTTCCCGGGCGCGGGCTGCGAGGCGCAACTGGTAGCGGGAGTAGCGGCGGTGGCCGCCCTCCGAGCGGAGCGGGGTGATCAGGCGGGCCTCTCCGAGGGCGCGGAGGAAGCCCTGGGTGGTGCCGATCATTTCTGCGGCCCGGCCCATGGTGTAGGCGGGGTAGTCGTCGTCGTCGAGACGGCCGAACGAGGCGTCTGCTGTCATTGAACCTCTCTCATGGAACGCATGGAGGGGCCCTGGTGCCGTACGGCACCAGGGCCCCGAAGGAACTACTACACCATCTGTCGGCCCTGATACTGCGCCGACCCTATGTTTCCGCCGACCCGGCCGACACGCTGCCGGGAGTGCGGGGATCGCGGTTGCTTGACCGGAGACCACCTCGCTATCGATGTCCTGCGGTACCCGGACTCAAGACTTCTGTCCGGGCGATCCTGATGGTGCTCGGCTCCTCCGTTCTCCCTCGGTGATCAACTGCTTACTGCTGGTACTGCTGGTACTGCTGGTGGCCTGTGTCAGCGCCACTCTTCGGCAGCCAGCCCCGTTGCCCGTCCTGCGTCTGCTCTGGCTTAGAACCCCACTGCCGAACTTCCCGGTGCGCGCGCCTGCAGCCGACGCCTTCACCGAGGTGCTGCTCCCTACTTCACTGCTGGTACTGCCACTGCGTTAACTGCGGTACTGCTCTCGGCGGCCCCTATGACTGCGGGCCACCCGGTCCGGTCGTCAGCCCCGTCGCCGTCCTGCAACAACCCTGGCTTCGGAACTCCACCACCGCACCGTCCTGCGTACTGCAACTGCGGTTACCGCTGCCTGGCAGTTCATCTCTGCCGGGCCCTGCTGTCTCTCTGGGCTACGAGAGAAACCATAACGACGCCACCGCGCAATGTCTACTCTGGCCGTCATAGATTTTCCTCCCCGCCGAGAAGAGGTAGACCTACACGGTCAGGCCAGGATGCGCAGAGCGGTCTGCACAGCAGGTCAGGGGCTCGGGCGGTCCCGCAGGCTCGGGAGGTTCGCAGCCGAGGGCGGCCGGCCCAAGGTCAACCGCCTCGCCCGAGCGACCGCCGTCACCCGTCGGGCCTCCGGCGGGAAGACGGTGAGTGCTCTTCTCGACCGGTAGTCCTCCGGTCGAGAGAACGGGACGACCGGTGCATAAGATCGGCTCCCATGTCGAAGCCTGACGAGCTGCTCGTTGACGTTGCCACCCTGGTGGAGTCCGGGCCGAGCAATCAGATGTCCCTGACCGTGGTCACCGGTGGCGCTGTCATCACCGGTCGGCTGGCACCCGAAGCCGTATGGAGGCAGCGGGTGTCGGAGGTTCTGACGGACTCCGCCCGCCTGGGTGAGTTCGCCGCCATCTTCACCACCACGACACCCCAAGAGGGGCCGCCCACCCATCTGCACTTCCA
The DNA here is from genome assembly GCF_044541755.1 of Streptomyces sp. NPDC085524. Lineage (NCBI taxonomy): Bacteria > Bacillati > Actinomycetota > Actinomycetes > Kitasatosporales > Streptomycetaceae > Streptomyces > Streptomyces sp. NPDC085524. The sequence continues at coordinate 287,109 of NZ_JBITTH010000006.1, read as the reverse complement.
TGTGGCCCGCATCCTGCAGGGCACGGTGGGGATCCCGGAGACGGGCGGGATGTACCGCGTCTCGATCGCGGACGTCAGCGCCTGGACCATGGGCGACTTCAGCTACTCCGACCACTGACCCGACATTCGCGTACCCCCGGTATGCGGGAGGGCCCGACCGGCGCGCTTGCCGGTCGGGCCCTCTTCGCTGTTCGGGTGTCGGCTCGCGCCGGTCCTGTCCGTCCGTCAGACGGTCACCGGGATGCCGAGCATCGCGGAAGCCTGCTGGAGCGGGCTGAGGACATGTGTGGGCACGGCGGCCCGGGGGAGGCCGCGGCAGGTGAACCCGAGCCGGGTCATGGCCCGCAGCACTTCACCGGCGCTGAAGTCACGCCGGTCCTGGCCGGTGATGACCTGACCGACCTGCTTGACGGGGTAGGTACGGCGCCCGATGATCACCGACTCGCCGGTGACCTGCTCGGGCTTGACGCCCTTCATCGACTCCAGGACACCGCTCTTGGTGAGGTCGAACGGGAAACGGGCGATGACACAGCGCATGTTGCCTCACAGGAAGAGGAAAGGGGGACGGTCGTGCCGCGGTGAGGTGGTTCAGCGGGCCAGGGCGAGGACGCCCAGAGCGCTGCCCTGGTCGTCGACGACCGGCAGGGCAGCGAGCCGGCGGTAGCGCATCGCGTGTTGGGCTTCGGCCATCGTGGTCACGTATGAGGCGACCGGTCCGCGGTCTCCCGGGAGGTCGCGGAGACGGACCTGGTCCGTGTACGCCGCGCTGTCGCGGACGGTGGCGAGCCCGGCCCGGGTGACCAGCCCGGTGCACAGGCCGTCTTCGTCGCAGACGAGCAGGTGCTCCGTGCGGGCACTGGCCATGACGGCAAGGGCCACCTCGACCGTCATGTCGTCACACACCTGTGGACCGGCCGCCTCCATCGCGTCGCCCACCGTCCGGTGAACAGGGCTGGCATTCGCCGGGTGGGGCTGCATCTGGACCAGCGTCAAAAGGTGCCTCCTGCAAAGGTGGGTCAGTTTCCTGATCACGTGGCTTTCAGGCCGCCGCGTCGAAGGCGGACTGCCGTACGCTCGCGCGCCGGGCCGTCGCAGCGGGCCGGCGCCTCCCCCGGGAGGCCGAGGTGCGCTTGGCGCGTTCGGCGACCGGTGCGGTGATGACGACGGGGACGCCGGAGGGTGCCTGGGCGCCGGTGATGCGGTTCAGGGCCTCTTCGCCGGAGCGGACCTGGGTGGTCTTCGGGGTGATGCCGGCGGCCTGCATGAGGCGGGTCATGTCGCGGCGCTGGTTGGGGGTGACCAGGGTGACGACGCTGCCGGACTCGCCGGCGCGGGCGGTGCGTCCGCCGCGGTGAAGGTAGTCCTTGGGGTCGGTGGGCGGGTCGACGTTGACGACGAGGTCGAGGTTGTCGACGTGGATGCCGCGCGCCGCCACGTTCGTCGCGACCAGGACGGTCACGTGTCCGGTCTTGAACTGGGCCAGGGTGCGGGTGCGCTGGGGCTGCGACTTCCCGCCGTGCAGGGCCGCGGCGCGGACCCCGCTGTCGAGGAGGTCCTGGGTGAGTCGGTCGACGGCGTGCTTGGTGTCGAGGAACATGATCACCCGGCCTTCGCGCGCCGCGATCTCCGTCGTCGTCCGCTGCTTGTCGGCACTGTGGACGTGGAGCACGTGGTGCTCCATCGTCGTCACCGCACCGGCCGAGGGGTCCACCGAGTGCACGACCGGGTCGGTCAGGTACCGACGGACCAGCAGGTCGACGTTGCGGTCCAGGGTGGCGGAGAACAGCATCCGCTGCCCCTCGGGACGCACCTGGTCCAGGAGAGCGGTCACCTGCGGCATGAAGCCCATGTCGGCCATCTGGTCGGCCTCGTCGAGGACGGTGATCGCGACCTGGTTCAGCCGGCAGTCACCGCGGTCGATGAGGTCCTTCAGCCGGCCGGGCGTGGCCACGACGACCTCCGCGCCTCCGCGCAGCGCTCCGGCCTGCTTGCCGATCGACATGCCGCCGACGACCGTGGTCAGGCGCAGCTTCACGGCGCGGGCGTACGGCGTGAGGGCGTCGGTCACCTGCTGGGCCAGCTCGCGGGTGGGGACGAGGACGAGGGCGAGCGGCTGGCGGGGCTCGGCGCGCTGCCCGGCGGTGCGGGCCACCAGGGCGAGGCCGAAGGCGAGCGTCTTGCCGGAGCCGGTGCGTCCGCGGCCGAGCACGTCACGGCCCGCGAGGGTGTTGGGCAGGGTGGCGCCCTGGATGGGGAAGGGTACGGTCACGCCCTGCGCGCCGAGAGCGGCCAACAGCTCGGCCGGCATGGCGAGGTCGGCGAAGGTCTCGACGGCGGGCAGAGCGGGAGTGATCGTCTTAGGCAGGGCGAACTCGCCCTGTACTGCGGCGGGTCGCCGGCCAGGGACCCTCGATCGCTGCGGAGCCGTGGAGCGGCTCGGGGACGACGAGCCGAAGCGGCTGCCCCGCTCCGAACCGGCGGCGGTCCCGAAAACGGGAACGCCGGCGCGGTCGCGGGTGCGAGAGGAACGGCTGTTCGTACGTGTGCGGTTCATTGAGAACCTTCCTTGACGCGGCTCATATCAAGGAATTTCCGCAGCAGAAACGCGGCGCGGGAAATCACAAGAACGGGCCGAATGGAATGCGAAAGCGACTCCGGCCTACCGGGATTCGGTACGGGCGCCTGCGCTGAGGTGGGATGGCGTCATTCCGACGCGAAACCTGGAAAACTTGAGGGGTGAAGCGCCGATCGGGGCGTGACCCTGAATGCTTCGTCGTGCAGTTGATGCCACTGCGGGAAATAAGTGCAGCTGGGGCCCGCACCCCGAGGGATGCGGGCCCCAGCTACGAAATGCGCGCCAGCGTCAGGCCGGAACGATGTTCTCGGCCGTCGGGCCCTTCTGGCCCTGCGCGATGTCGAAGGTGACCTTCTGGCCTTCCTGCAGTTCGCGGAAGCCCTGGGCGGCGATGTTCGAGAAGTGGGCGAAGACGTCGTCGCCGCCGCCGTCCTGCTCGATGAAGCCGAAGCCCTTTGCCGCGTTGAACCACTTCACGGTGCCAGATGCCATGTCATATCTCCCTTGGGGCAGTACACCGGCGTCCGCACTGTACGGACGCCGTGTCGCCGCGATGATGCCCCGCCGGAAAATGACCGGAAATATGAAGCGCTCGAGTTCGGTGAAGCCGACCGAGGCGCTTGAAGTTTTTGGGTACCAAAACTGCAACCGAGATCGACAGTAGCACGTCATGGCTGTCTGTGCTGCGTGAAATATCTCCATCGCTCGCGGTGCGGAGAAACTCTCCCTGCGGGGTCGGTTAAATTCTCCGACGGCGAGTGCAGATATTTATTCCCCCGAGTGCGGTGTTGTGGGAGCAAGGGCATCGCGTGGCCGACGATGGCGGCAGCCGCCTGCAATCCCGCGAGTTGGGCCACGCGGAGGGCGCGGAAGGGATCTGAGAGGTCTGGACAACGACGAAGGCCCAGGTCGCTGACCTGGGCCTTCGCATCTGAGCGGATGACGGGAATCGAACCCGCGCCATAAGCTTGGGAATCACCCGGCACTTGGGTGCCCATATGGTTGCTGACCTGCAGGAATGTCCTTGTGGGGAATCGCTCGAGAGGTCGCCTGGGAGCCTTGTTGACCGCTGTATACCGCCGCTACAGGCACGTTGTGGCACGAGCTGCGGGGTGGTCGGGGCGAGGGCGAAATACCTGCCGGCGAGTCCGCCGACTTGCCGGGACGAGGGCCCTTGCGTCGCTCGGTGGGTGGACCGCCAGGTAGGCGATTGCGCCTTGACTCCCGAGATCGTGAGGCTTGACGCAAGGAGGTGGCCATGGAACTGCTGTCGGTGAAGCAGGCTGCGGACCTGCTCGGGGTGGATGACTCCCGTGTCCGTCAGCTGCTGCATGACGGACAGCTTCAAGGGCACGCTCGCGGAGACCGCTGTCGCCCCGTAACGCGTGGGGCGTTCTCGCGCTGCTGGATGGCCGTCCGCCGGTGGGTCTGTCCGACGCCGAGAAGTCCAGGGTGAGAGCGCGGCTGCGGAACTTGCTTGCCCACGAGCGGTTGGCCCCGGCGGTGCTCCAGGAGCTCCTTGGCGCCCGGGCTGAGGTGCGCTCGTACCGCGTTCATTCAGGCGTGCTGCCGACGTTGCTCGCCGCTCCGGATGTGGTGAGGGGCGGAGTGAGCGCCGCAGCGCATGTGGGGGCGGACTACGTCGCTCTCGGGCGTGCAGAGATCTACGTGCATCCCGAGAAGGCGGCGGAGTTGGAAGCCGAGTTCGGGTTGGTCCGTGACGAGGAGCGGGGCAACGTCTTGCTTCGCATTCCCCCGGCGGAACTCTGGTCGTTCCTGACCCAGTCGCCTGCAACGGCTGGGCAGGGCCACGACGCTCCGGCCTCGGTGGTCGCGGCCGACTTGCTGGACCTCCACGAGGGTCGAGCCGACGCCGCGGCGTCCAGGTTGCTTGCGTCCCTCCTGACTCGTTACGCACAACCACGGAGGGTGTGATCATGGCGGCTGAGGAGCCCGGCGTGCGACTGGAGTCGGACGTGTTCACCGGCCCGCTGGTGGAGCTGTGGGGTGTGCTCTTCGACCTCTCGGAGCAGGTGCCGGATGACTGGTCGCTGGTCGGCGGCCAGATGGTGCTTCTGCACGGCTAGGAGCATGGCCGGACGTCACCGGCGGCGAGCGCCGACCTTGATGTCCTCGCCGATGTGCAGTCGGACCAGCGGAGCTTGCGCCGCTTGGTTGCGGCGCTGGAGCTGTTCGGATTCTCCCCGGCAGGAATGTCGCCGCAGGGAAACCTGCTGCACCGCTACCAGCGCGGTGTGGAGCCGCAGCGGTTGGTGGTGGATCTGCTGGCGCCCGATAACCTCGGCTCCCGTGCAGACCTCACAACGACGCCGCCCGGCCGCACGCTGGAGGTTCCAGGCGGCCGGCGTCGAGGTGGCATGCGAAGGGCACGCGGGCCCGGATGGGCTTGGGAATCAACGCCGCTCGGGCCGCCCATACGGCTTCTGACCTGCGGGTACGCCCCTTCGTCGGGCGTGTCGAAGGCCTCGAGGCCTCGGCTGCGGGGGCATCGTGATGGTAGGGCCTGGTCAGGCGTGTGACAGACCTGGCCGGGGTCGCCGGGTGTGGTCTGTGCCGCGGGACGTGAGGTGTTCCCAGTTGCGGTGCGCGATGTCGGCCTTCTGCTCGTCGGTGAAGGGGGCGTCCTCCAGGAAGGACCGGGCGACGCCGTGGCTGGTGTCCACGAAGGGGAAGCCGCCAGGGCGGAACCCGTAGGTGAAGGGGTAGTCGGTGGAGTACAGCATCCGTTCGGTCCCCACGACTTCGGCTGTCCAGCGGAGGTAGCGCGGGCTGACGGTGCCGCTGCCGGCGACCCAGAAGTTCTGCTTGAAGTAGTCGGCGAGCGGGCGGGCCAGGCCACCGGCGTCGGCGAAGAACCCGGTGTGGTCGAGGTAGAAGAGCACGACCTCTCCCCAATGGCCGGAAATCACCTGGAGATCGGGGTACCGGTCGAAGACACCGGAGAAGATCATCCGCAGGTACTGCACGCCCAGGTCGTAGTACCAGCCGATCGCAGGCCCTGCCAGCGCGGTCCCGATGGGGCCGATGTTGGAGTAGTAGGCGTCCATCACCGCCTGCACGGGCATCTGCGGATGGAAGTGGAGGGGGACCTGCAGCCGCTCAGCAGCGGCGTACAGCTCGTCGTACGCGGGGTTGTCGGCGAGCTTGGTTCCGGTGCGCCCGTAGAGCATGGCGCCGGGGAAGCCCAGCTCGGTGACCGCCCGCTCCAGCTCCGCGGCCGCGGCCGACGGCGACTGTGTCGGGATCGCCGCGAACGCCTGGAACCGGCCGGGGTTGCCGGCAACGATCTCAGCGAGCTGGTCGTTGGTGTCGCGGGCAACGGCGACCGCTTCCGAGTCGGGCAGGTTCTGCACGCCGGGGGACGAGATCGACAGCACCGCCACGTCGACTCCCTGGTCGTCCATGTGCGCGAGCCTCGTCTCCGCGGTGTCGCGCAGTCGCCGGGCGACGGGGCTGTCGCCGAATCCCAGGTTCGGCAGCTCCGGCACCCCGGAGCGCGACCACGCCTTCGTGATCGCGGGCACGACGACGTGCTCTTCCAGCGCAATGATCCGCAGTCGGTCGGACATGCGGTGCTCCTCCCTGACCTGATTCCAATGGAATCATGTAAGTGTTATCGGCGATAATATCGATGGTTCCGGGTGCGCGGTATCGTTGATACATGTCATCACGTACACAGAGCGGGAGCAGTGCTTCCGAAGCCACGGCCATCGGCCGCGCACAGGCCCGGCAGCTGGTGATCGAGGCCGCCGTCGGCCTGCTGACGCGCGGGGGACGCGAGGCGGTCACGACCCGTGCGGTCGCTGAAGCGGCGGGCCTGCAGCCGCCGGCCATCTACCGGCTGTTCGGTGACAAGGACGGGCTGCTCGATGCGGTGGCCGAGCACGGCTTCGCCGCGTTCCTCGCGACCAAGCGCGTCGACCCCGACCCGTTGGACCCCATCGAGGACCTGAGAGCCGGCTGGGACGTCGCGGTCGAGTTCGGACTGGCCAATCCCGCGCTGTACACGCTGATGTACAGCGAACCCACGAGGTCCGCCTCCGTCTCCTTCAAGGCCGGTATGGAGATCCTCATGGGCCGTATCCGGCGCCTCGCCATCGGCGGCTGGCTCCGTGTCGACGAGGAACTCGCGGCCCAGGTGGTTCATGCCACGGCCCGCGGCGCAGTACTCACCTGGCTGTCCCTGCCGGAACACCGGCGCAACCCAGCTCTGTTGACCACGCTGCGGGAGGCGATGGTCGTCACCGTAACCAACCGACAGCCGGTCGTGCAGGACCCGGGCCCGGGCGGCGCCGCCCGCGCCCTGCGCGCTGCACTGCCCGAACAGACGACCCTCAGCCGCGCGGAGCAGCATCTGCTGAGGGAGTGGCTGGACCGCCTCGCCGCCGACGGTTGAGGTGCCGACGCATGGGGACGGCTCGCCGCCCGGGATGCGGAGCGCCTGCTCAGCCGAGAACGGCGGTCGCCTCGATCTCGACCAGATGGTCGGGTACGTCCAGCGCCGCGACGCCCAGCAGCGAGGCCGGCGGCGCAGCGGTGGCGCCCAGCTTCGCGGCTGCTCGACCGATTCCGTCCATGAGTTGGGGCATCTTGTCGGGGGTCCAGTCGACGACGTAGACGGTCAGCTTCGCCACGTCGTCGAAGGAGCCGCCGACCCCGGCCAGCGCGGTGCCGATGTTGAGGTAGCACTGCTCCACCTGCGCGGCGAGGTCGCCTTCGCCGACCGTGGCACCGTCGGCGTCCCAGGCGACCTGCCCGGCGATGAAGACCAGCTTCGACCCGGTCGCGATCGACACCTGCCGGTAGGCGTCGATTTCCGGCAATCCCTCGGGGTTCACCAGGGTGATGGCCATGCTGCCTGCCTCCATTGCTCTGGGGTCGCTCTCTTGCAGTTACTCAGTGACCATAGGAGAGTGACCGCTGACGTGGAAGAACGCACTTTTCGGTGACTGGGGAACCAGATGGGAACCACACAGCTCAGCGGCTCGCCCGAGGACGCGGACCTCAGGCGGGCGGACTCTCTGGCGCGGGAGATCTTCTCGGACGTCGCCAACAAGTGGGCGCTCCTGATCATCGAGGCCCTGGGGCAGCGCACCCTGCGCTTCAGTGAGCTGCGGAACGAGGTCGAAGGCGTCAGCCACAAGATGCTCACCCAGAACCTGCGCATGCTGGAGCGCAACGGCCTGGTCGAGCGGACAGTGCACCCCGTTGTGCCGCCGCGGGTCGAGTACACCCTCACCGAGCCGGGCCAGGCCCTGCGGGTGACGATCGACGGACTCTGCGACTGGACGCACCGGTATCTCGGTCACATCGATGCCTCCCGCCACCGCTTCGACGCCTGACGCAGGGTGGCCGGGTGTGACGAACGGGCACCCAATCTGACGCAATGTGAAGGAAGTTATGGCACGCGAATCGCGTGCAGGCCTGATAGGTCTAGACAACAAACAAGCCCCAGGTCGCTGACCTGGGGCTTTGCCGTGGAGCGGATGACGGGAATCGAACCCGCGCTATAAGCTTGGGAAGCTCATGTTCTACCATTAAACTACATCCGCATGGTGGACCAGTTGCCTGGATCCTTACCGTTGCACACTCTACCTCATGATCGACCCCCGGTGCGTCCGCCGCGGGGTCGTTGTCGTGTGTGGGGTGCACCGAGGCGTGTGTGTGCGGGAGTTGGGGCGTACCGTATGGGTTCGGAGCGGCGGCTGGAGCCGGGTCCCGATCATCCCCTAATGTGGCGATTCGTCGCAGTACAGCTCGTTGGGGAAAGGGACTCGATGGAGCACACCGTCGTCCGTTGTGCCGAAGGGCACGTTTTCAGTACCGCCTCCTTCCCGCTGCAGCACCTCGGTGCCGGCCGGATCGGGCCCGGACGGCTGCTGCGGTGTCCGCGGTGTGCGCGGCTGCGGCAGGCCGTGCCCGTCAGTGGTGTGAAGCGGTAGCAGGAGGCAGGAGGCGCGCGGGGTACCGCTCTCGATTGGGGGTGGCCCGTGCGCCTGCGTATCCTCGGGACGTGCTTCTCTCTGACAAAGACATCCGGGCCGAGATCGACAGCGGACGGGTTCGCATCGACCCGTTCGAGGAGTCGATGATCCAGCCCTCCAGCATCGACGTGCGCCTCGACCGGTTCTTCCGGGTGTTCGAGAACCACCGCTACGCCCACATCGACCCCGCCATCGAGCAGGCCGACCTGACCCGCATGGTCGAGCCGGAGGGGGACGAGGCCTTCATCCTGCACCCGGGCGAGTTCGTCCTCGCCTCGACGTACGAGGTCATCTCGCTCCCGGACGACATCGCCTCCAGACTGGAGGGGAAGTCCAGCCTCGGCCGCCTCGGCCTGGTGACGCATTCGACCGCCGGGTTCATCGACCCCGGGTTCTCGGGCCACGTGACCCTGGAGCTGTCGAACCTCGCCACGCTGCCGATCAAGCTCTGGCCCGGCATGAAGATCGGGCAGCTGTGCATGTTCCGCCTCAGCTCGCCCGCGGAGTTCCCGTACGGCAGCGACCGCTACGGGTCCCGGTACCAGGGGCAGCGCGGGCCGACCGCCTCGCGCTCCTTCCAGAACTTCCACCGTACCCAGGTGAGGCACGAGGCATGAGTGACGTAGTACGCGAGAACCTCTCCTACGAGGGCTTCGGGAACGCCGTCCGCGAGCTGGCGCAGACCATCGCCGAGGACGGCTAAGAGCCCGACATCATCCTGAGCATCGCCCGGGGCGGGGTGTTCGTCGCGGGCGGGCTGGCGTACGCGCTCGACTGCAAGAACATCCACCTCGTGAACGTGGAGTTCTACACGGGCGTCGGGACCACGCTGGAGATGCCGGTCATGCTGGCCCCCGTGCCCGAGGCGATCGACTTCACGAACAAGAAGGTGCTGATCGCCGACGACGTCGCCGACACCGGCAAGACGCTGAAGCTGGTCCACGACTTCTGCCTCGGCCACGTCGCCGAGGTGCGCTCCGCCGTCATCTACGAGAAGTCGCACTCCCTGGTGCAGTGCGAGTACGTCTGGAAGCGCACCGACGACTGGATCGAGTTCCCGTGGTCGGTCCTGCCGCCCGTCGTGAAGCGTGAGGGACAGGTGCTGGACGCCTAGTCCCGGCCCGAGGGCGAATGCGGAGGGCCCGCCGTGCGGAGGATCGCGCGGCGGGCCCTTTCTGCGTGCGGGAGGCGTGCGGCGGGGCTACAGCGTGCCCAGCTTGATGATCGACAGCAGGGCGATCAGCTGGATCGCGGACGCGCCCAGCGCCTTCGGCCACGGCAGGTCGTGCGACTTGCTGATCAGCGAGGTGAAGAGCGCGCCGGCCGCCACCCACGTGGCCCAGCCCAGGATCTGGACCAGGCCGTTGTCCCCGCCCAGGAACACCGCGAAGAGCAGGCGCGGGGCATCGGTCAGCGACATGACCAGCATCGACAGGCCCACGGTCGGCTGCCAGGACCCGTCGCCGCCCAGCTGGCGGGCCAGCGTGTGCGTGACCGCGCCCAGGAGCAGGCCGCAGATGACGAAGGCGGCACCGGCGGACAGGACGATCGGGACGGCCTTCGACAGGGTCGCGTTGATCACGTCCTTGCGGGCGTCGTCGAGCCCGAAGACCGCGAGGAGGCCGTACAGGAAGGTCACGATCAGCGCCGGACCCCAGACGGCGTGGTCGCGCATCTGGAGGAAGGTCTGCCCGGGCCGGACCACGATGCCGCGGAGCAGCTCCTTCCAGGGCAGCCGCGGGCCGGACGGAGCCGCCGCGGCCGCACCGGCCTGGTAGGTCGCGCCCTGGCCGTACGGGTCCTCGCCGAAGGCGAAGACCTGGGTGTGCCCCGGGTTGTCGTTGGTGTATCCCGGTCCCGGCGCTCCGTGGCCGTACGGGGGCTGCTGCGCGTGCTGCTGTCCGTACGGGTCGAAGTACTCGGGCTCGCCGTGCCCGCCGGCACCGCCCGGCTGCGGCCACTGCTGCTGCGGGGGCGGGGAGCCGGCGGGAGGGTAGGGCTGCTGGCCGTACGGCGGCTGCGGTTGCTGCTGTCCGTACGGCTGCTGCTGCGGGGGTTGTTGGGGCGGGCGGTTGTTGTCCCGGCCGCGTCCGATCCTGAATCCAGCCACGTGATCGAACGTACCTGGTCCTGCGGGGCCCGGTGACCGGGCGGCGGAAAGATGCACCCTTTGCGGCTGAGCTGTGACATCCCTTAGGGGAACCCCGAGCTGTCCGGTTTACGCGTTTGCGTCGCGTTCTGTGGCCCTTCGTTACGTTGCCGATGGAATACGCACATATCGGGTCCGTAGCTTCGTGAGTGTCGCCGAATGAACGCACGAACGAGAACGAGAAGAGCCGACCGCCATGCGCAGCACCCGCCGTACCGCCCTCCGTACCGCCGCCGTCGTCACCGGCGCGGCCGCCGTCCTGGCCCTCCCGGTCGGATCCGCCTTCGCGGACTCACCGGCCGTCCCGGAGCCGCAGGTGCTGCCCGGCATCGAGCAGCCGTCGGTGGAGCCGCCGGTGGACCCGCCGGTGGAGCCGCAGATCCAGCCGCCGGTGGACCCGTCGGCGAAGCCGTCCGAGAAGCCCGTCGAGAAGCCGGTCGAGAAGCCGAAGCAGAGCGTGCGGGCGTACGTCACGACCGTGAAGCTGGCGGACGGTTCGATCGCCAAGGTCTACAAGATCTCGGACCACCACTTCGAGGCGGACATCTTCTCCGGCGGCACGAAGCTGGACACGTTGGTCAGCAAGAACGGGGCCGCGACGTACGGCCGGAACAACGGCCTGCACGTGGTGCTCCAGCCGAACGGCACCGTGACCTCGTGGGTCGAGGGCGGCGAGAAGCCGAAGCCGGAGCCGGAGACCAAGCCGGAGCCCATCAAGGAGAGCTCGGTCCGGCTGACGATGCCGGACGGGCGGATCGCCAAGCTGGTCGACGGCCCGAAGGGCAAGCGCGTCGACATCTCCATGCCGAACGGGAACGCCCTCGGCACGATCGACCTGAAGCACCCGAGCGTGCTGAACGACGGCTGGACGTACAAGCTCGTCCAGGACGGCAGGCGCGTGAAGTTCGTCGTCATCGACGGCAAGGGCGGCGGGAACAGCTGGGTGTACGACTTCAACGGCCGGCTGATCGAGAAGTACACGGTGGAAGCGAAGAGGGACGCCGGGAGGGACGTCAAGAAGGACGTCAAGAAGGACGTCAAGAAGGACGCCGTGAACGACGTCGCCAAGCCGGCCGTCGAGAGGGTCGTCCCGAAGGGCGGAGTGAAGGCCGGTGCGGAAGGGGTCACGACGACGCCGGACTCCGACACCCCGCTGCTGCTCGCCGCGGGCGGCGGCATGGCCGCGGTCGGCGCGGCGGGCCTGGGCTTCGCGATGCTCCGCCGCAACCGAGCCTGACACCACCCCTCGCGGGGGGCCGAGCCGTGACTCCTGGCGGGGCGCCGAGCCGTGACCCCTGGCGGGGCAGGGCCGCAGCCCTGGCGGTGCCGGGCCCCCGGCGGGCCGGGACCCGTGGTGGGGGCCGTCCTTGCTTGTGGGGCCGGGGACCTTTGGCCGGGCCTGGCCGGGGTGGACGGTGGGGGCGGACATGCGGAACGGCCGGTCCCCGGGTGGGGGACCGGCCGTTCCGGTGTTGTGCAGGTGGGCCCTGGATCAGGACCTACTTGGCGTCGTCCGCCTGAGCCGCCTCGGGCTTCGCCTCGGCCGTAACCGGCTCGGCCTCGTCCTTGGCGTCGTCCTTCGGCTCGTCCTTCGCCTCAGGCTCGGCCCCGGCCTCGGCCGTGGGGGCTTCGGTCTCCGCCTCGGCGGCGGCCTCGACCTCGCCTTCCGGCTCGGCCCCGGCTTCCGGCTCGGCCCCGGCCTTGGCGTCGGATTCCGCCTTGGCGGCGGCCTCGGCCTCCGCCTCCGCCTCGGCCTCCGCCTTGGCCTTCGCTTCGGCCTCTGCCTTGGCCTTGGCTTCCGCCTCCGCCTTGGCCTTCGCCTCGGCTTCCGCCTTGGCGGCGGCCTCCGCGGCGGCTTCGGCTTCGGCCTCCGCGGCAGCGGCAGCAGCGGCTTCGGCTTCCGCCAGTTCGGCCTCCGTCGGGCCCGGGGCCTTCACCGACTCCAGCAGGAGCTGGGCCACGTCCACGACCTGGACGGACTCCTTGGCCTGGCCCTCGTTCTTCTTGCCGTTGACCGAGTCCGTCAGCATGACCAGGCAGAACGGGCACGCCGTAGAGACGATGTCGGGGTTGAGGGACAGCGCCTCGTCCACGCGCTCGTTGTTGATGCGCTTGCCGATCCGCTCTTCCATCCACATCCGCGCGCCACCGGCGCCACAGCAGAAGCCCCGCTCCTTGTGGCGGTGCATCTCCTGCTGCCGCAGGCCCGGCACGGCCGACATGATCTCGCGCGGCGGCGTGTAGACCTTGTTGTGGCGGCCCAGGTAGCACGGGTCGTGGTACGTGATCAGCCCGTCGACCGGCGTCACCGGCGTCAGCCGGCCCTCGTCGATCAGGTGCTGCAGCAGCTGCGTGTGGTGGATGACCTCGTACTCGCCGCCCAGCTGCGGGTACTCGTTCGCGATGGTGTTGAAGCAGTGCGGGCAGGTCGAGACGATCCGCTTCGCCGACTTCGGCTTCTTCGTCTCCGGGTCGTCGTCGTCCTCGCCGAACGCCATGTTCAGCATGGCCACGTTCTCCTGGCCCAGCTGCTGGAACAGCGGCTCGTTGCCCAGGCGGCGCGGGGAGTCACCGGTGCACTTCTCGTCGCCGCCCATGATCGCGAACTTGACGCCCGCGATGTTCAGCAGCTCCGCGAAGGCCTTCGTGGTCTTCTTGGCCCGGTCCTCGAGGGCGCCGGCGCAGCCGACCCAGTACAGGTAGTCGAACTCGGAGAGGTCCTCCGCGTCCTTGCCGATGATCGGGACCTCGAAGTCGACCTCCTTCGTCCACTCGACGCGCTGCTTCTTGGCCAGGCCCCAGGGGTTGCCCTTCTTCTCCAGGTTCTTGAGCATCGTGCCCGCCTCGGACGGGAACGCGCTCTCGATCATCACCTGGTAGCGGCGCATGTCGACGATGTGGTCGATGTGCTCGATGTCGACCGGGCACTGCTCCACGCACGCACCGCAGGTGGTGCAGGACCACAGCACGTCCGGGTCGATGACGCCGTTCTCCTCGGCGGTGCCGATCAGCGGGCGCTCGGCCTCGGCCAGCGCGGCCGCCGGGACGTCCTTCAGCTGCTCGGCCGAAGCCTTCTCCTCGCCCTCCATCGTCTTGCCGCCGCCGGCCAGCAGGTACGGGGCCTTGGCGTGCGCGTGGTCGCGCAGCGACATGATCAGGAGCTTGGGGGAGAGGGGCTTGCCGGTGTTCCAGGCGGGGCACTGCGACTGGCAGCGGCCGCACTCGGTGCACGTGGAGAAGTCGAGGATGCCCTTCCAGGAGAACTGCTCGACCTGCGAGACGCCGAAGACGTCGTCCTCGCCCGGGTCCTCGAAGTCGATCTCCTTGCCGCCGCTGGTCATCGGCTGGAGCGCGCCGAGCGCGGTCGCGCCGTCGGCGTTGCGCTTGAACCAGATGTTCGGGAAGCCGAGGAAGCGGTGCCAGGCGACACCCATGTTGGTGTTGAGCGAGACGACGATCATCCAGATCAGCGAGACGCCGATCTTGATCATCGCGGTGAAGTAGATGGCGTTCTGCAGGGCGCTGGTCGAGAGGCCGTCGAAGGCCATCACCAGCGGGTACGAGGCGAAGTAGGCCGGCTCGTACGAGTCCACGTGGTGGATCGCGCCCTCGAGGCCGCGCAGGGTGAGGATCGCGAGGCCGATGGTGAGGATGACGTACTCGACGAAGTACGCCTGCCAGGCCTTCGAGCCCGCGAAGCGCGACTTGCGGCCCGCCCGCGAGGGCAGGCTGAGCAGCCGGATCGCCATCAGGACGACGATGCCGAGGATCGTCATGATCCCGATGAACTCGATGTAGAGCTCGAACGGCAGGAAGCCGCCGATGATCGGCAGGGTCCAGTCGGCCTGGAAGAGCTGCCCGTACGCCTGGATCAGGGTCGGCGGCAGGGTCAGGAAGCCGATCGCGACGAACCAGTGCGCGAAGCCGACGATGCCCCAGCGGTTCATGCGGCTGTGGCCGAGGAACTCGCGGACAAGGGTGAGGCTTCGGGCCTTCGGATCGTCCGTGCGACTGCCGGCCGGCACGGGCTGGCCGATCCGGACGAACCGGTAGATCTGCGCCACGGCTCGGGTGATCAGCGCGACGCCGACCACGGTCAGGACCAGCGACACGATGATCGCGGCGAGTTGCATGGGCGGGCTCCTCGGGCGGCACTTACTAAGCGGTAACTTATGAAGTCAAGGCTTGAGGTTACCCATTCCCGACGCCGCAATGTAGCCGAGCGTGCGGTGATCTGTGTCGCTCAGGCGAGCCTTTGCCGCAAGGCCGCCCGCGGGGTCTGCGCAAGGATCGCCAGGTCCATCCCGAGCCAGTGGTTCTCCACATAATGCCGGTCGAGCAGAGCCATCTCCTCCCAGGGGAGGTCGGAGCGCGCGCTGACCTGCCACAACCCGGTCATTCCGGGGCGAACGAGCAGCCGGTCGGCGCGGTCGGTACGGGATTCCGGGCGCGGGCCGACCAGGGACATCTCCCCGCGGAGCACGTTGAGCAGCTGGGGCAGCGCGTCGAGCGCGCAGCGCTCCACCGCGGCTCCGGTGCGGCCCGCCGGGGCCGTGCGGAACCTCCACGTCCGGAAGGGCCGCCCGGAGAGGCCCGCCACGGGCTCCCGTACGAAGACCCGCCCGCCCTGGGTCACGAACAGCAGCCCGGCGGCCAGCGCGAGCGGTACGGCGCACAGGAGCAGCAGGGCGGCCGCCCCCAGCAGGTCGAGCACCCGCTTCGCCGAGGGCCTGGCCGGCCGTGGCCCTGGCCGGGCGATGAGGGACGTTGCCATGCCAGCACCGTGCCGTACGCCTCCCGGCGGGGGTGGGTGCCGCGCGGCCGGGTGACCCGTTCGGCGGCGGCGCCGCGGCCGGGGCTCCGCCCCGGACCCCGCGCCTCAAACGCCGGCGGGGCTGGAATCGCCTCGCGCCTCAAGCGGGCAGCGGGCTGGGCTTGCCCCGCGTCTCAAGCGCAAGCGGTAGCGGGGCTGGAGTTGCCCCCGCGGTGGCGCGGGAAGGGCAGGGTTGCGCGTAAGGGCGACCTAAAGGTTGAGTCGACTCGGCTCAGCTCTGTTGACGTGCGCGCCGCGATGCGTCATGGTTGAGTCTGTTCCACTCAAGTCAGCTGGAGGAATCAAAATGGCACGTGCGGTCGGCATCGACCTGGGCACCACTAACTCCGTCGTCAGCGTTCTGGAAGGCGGCGAGCCCACCGTCATCACCAACGCCGAGGGCGCCAGGACCACGCCGTCCGTCGTCGCCTTCGCCAAGAACGGCGAGGTCCTCGTCGGCGAGGTGGCCAAGCGCCAGGCGGTCACGAACGTGGACCGGACCATCCGCTCCGTCAAGCGCCACATGGGCACTGACTGGAAGATCAACCTGGATGGCAAGGACTTCAACCCGCAGCAGATGAGCGCCTTCATCCTGCAGAAGCTGAAGCGCGACGCCGAGGCCTACCTGGGTGAGAAGGTCACGGACGCGGTCATCACCGTCCCGGCCTACTTCAACGACTCCGAGCGTCAGGCGACGAAGGAGGCCGGCGAGATCGCGGGCCTGAACGTCCTGCGCATCGTCAACGAGCCGACGGCCGCCGCCCTGGCCTACGGTCTCGACAAGGACGACCAGACCATTCTCGTCTTCGACCTCGGTGGCGGCACCTTCGACGTGTCGCTCCTGGAGATCGGCGACGGCGTCGTCGAGGTCAAGGCCACCAACGGTGACAACCACCTCGGTGGCGACGACTGGGACCAGCGCGTCGTCGACTACCTGGTGAAGCAGTTCGCCAACGGCCACGGCGTCGACCTGTCCAAGGACAAGATGGCGCTCCAGCGTCTGCGCGAGGCCGCCGAGAAGGCGAAGATCGAGCTGTCGTCCTCCACCGAGACGACCATCAACCTGCCGTACATCACGGCCTCCGCCGAGGGCCCGCTGCACCTGGACGAGAAGCTCACGCGCTCCCAGTTCCAGCAGCTGACCGCGGACCTGCTCGACCGCTGCAAGACCCCGTTCCACAACGTCATCAAGGACGCGGGCATCAACCTGTCCGAGATCGACCACGTGGTCCTGGTCGGCGGCTCCACCCGCATGCCGGCCGTCGCCGAGCTCGTCAAGGAGCTCACCGGCGGTCAGGACGCCAACAAGGGCGTCAACCCGGACGAGGTCGTCGCCATCGGCGCCACCCTCCAGGCCGGTGTCCTCAAGGGTGAGGTCAAGGACGTCCTGCTCCTCGACGTGACCCCGCTGTCCCTCGGCATCGAGACCAAGGGCGGCATCATGACCAAGCTCATCGAGCGCAACACCACGATCCCGACCAAGCGGTCCGAGATCTTCACGACGGCCGAGGACAACCAGCCGTCGGTGCAGATCCAGGTCTACCAGGGCGAGCGCGAGATCGCGGCGTACAACAAGAAGCTCGGCATGTTCGAGCTGACCGGCCTGCCGCCGGCCCCGCGTGGCGTCCCGCAGATCGAGGTCTCCTTCGACATCGACGCGAACGGCATCATGCACGTGACCGCGAAGGACCTCGGCACGGGCAAGGAGCAGAAGATGACCGTCACCGGCGGCTCTTCGCTCGGCAAGGACGAGGTCGACCGCATGCGCCAGGAGGCGGAGCAGTACGCGGACGAGGACCTCCGCCGCAAGGAGGCGGCCGAGTCCCGCAACCAGGGCGAGCAGCTCGTCTACCAGACGGAGAAGTTCGTCAAGGACAACGAGGACAAGGTCCCGGCCGAGGTCAAGGCCGAGGTCGAGGCCGCGGTCACCGAGCTGAAGGACAAGCTCAAGGGCGAGGACACCGCCGAGATCCGCACCGCGACCGAGAAGCTCGCCGCGGTCAGCCAGAAGCTGGGCCAGGCGATCTACGCCGACGCGCAGGCCGCCCAGGGCGCCGCCGGTGCCGCCGGTGACGCGGGCCAGGCCAAGGCCGACGACGACGTCGTCGACGCCGAGATCGTCGACGACGAGAAGCCGAAGGGCGGCGCTGCCTGATGTCGGAGGAGACCCCGGGCTTCGAGGAGAAGCCCGAAGTCCCCGCCGACGGCAAGCCCGAGGAGCCGAAGGCCGCCGGGTCCGCCGAGTCCGCCAAGGACGCAGAGGCCCCGGCCGGGGACGACAGCACCGCACAGGCCGCAGGCCAGGACGTAGCGCTGCTGGCGCAGCTGGACCAGGCCCGTACCGCGCTCAGCGAGCGCACCGCGGACCTCCAGCGGCTCCAGGCGGAGTACCAGAACTACCGCCGCCGGGTGGAGCGGGACCGGATCACCGTCAAGGAGATCGCGGTCGCGTCCCTCCTGACGGAGCTGCTCCCGACCCTGGACGACATCGGCCGGGCGCGGGAGCATGGCGAGCTGGTCGGCGGCTTCAAGTCGGTGGCCGAATCGCTGGAGACGGTCGCCGCCAAGATGGGCCTGCAGCAGTTCGGCAAGGAGGGCGAGCCCTTCGACCCGACGGTCCACGAGGCCCTGATGCACTCGTATGCGCCGGACGTCACCGAGACGACCTGCGTGGCGATCCTTCAGCCGGGGTACCGGATCGGCGAGCGTACGATCCGCCCCGCACGGGTCGCGGTGGCCGAGCCCCAGCCGGGCGCGGCTCCCAAGTCCGAGTCGTCGGAAGGCGACGCGTCGTCCGACAAGGACGCGGATGCAGCCGACAACGGCTGAGGTTGAACACGTAGGGGCACGAGAGGAGGGACACCGGGGATGAGCACGAAGGACTTCGTCGAGAAGGACTACTACAAGGTCCTCGGTGTCCCGAAGGACGCCACCGAGGCCGAGATCAAGAAGGCGTACCGGAAGCTCGCCCGCGAGTTCCACCCGGACGCCAACAAGGGCGACGCCTCGGCCGAGGAGCGCTTCAAGGAGATCTCCGAGGCGAACGACGTCCTCGGCGACCCTAAGAAGCGCAAGGAGTACGACGAGGCCCGCGCGCTGTTCGGGAACGGCGGCTTCCGCCCCGGTCCCGGCGCGGGCGGCGGCTCGTTCAACTTCGACCTGGGCGACCTCTTCGGCGGCACCCAGCCGGGTGGCGCCGGCGCCGGCGGTTTCGGCGGCGGCCTGGGCGACGTCTTCGGCGGCCTGTTCGGCGGCCGCGGCGCCGGTCCGGGTGCGGGCACCCGCACCCAGCCGCGCCGCGGCCAGGACATCGAGTCGGAGGTCACCCTCTCCTTCACGGAGGCGGTGGACGGGGCCACGGTCCCGCTCCGGATGTCCTCCCAGGCGCCCTGCAAGGCCTGTTCGGGCACCGGCGACAAGAACGGCACGCCCCGCGTGTGCCCGACCTGCGTCGGTACCGGCCAGGTCTCGCGGGGCAGCGGCGGCGGCTTCTCGCTGACCGACCCCTGCGCCGACTGCAAGGGCCGCGGCCTGATCGCGGAGAACCCCTGCGAGGTCTGCAAGGGCAGCGGCCGGGCCCGTTCCTCGCGCACCATGCAGGTCCGGATTCCGGCGGGCGTCTCCGACGGCCAGCGGATCCGGCTGCGCGGCAAGGGCGCCCCGGGCGAGCGCGGCGGTCCCGCCGGTGACCTCTACGTCGTCGTGCACGTCGACTCCCACCCGGTGTTCGGCCGCCGGGACGACAACCTGACGGTGACCGTCCCGGTGACCTTCGCCGAGGCGGCGCTGGGCGCCGAGATCAAGGTGCCGACCCTGAACGGCCCCGCGGTGACGCTGAAACTGCCGCCGGGCACCCCGGGCGGCCGCACGATGCGGGCCCGCGGCAAGGGTGCGGTCCGCAAGGACGGCACCCGCGGCGACCTGCTGGTCACCGTGGAGGTCGCGGTCCCCGCACAGCTGTCGGACAAGGCCCGTGAGGCGCTGGAGATGTACCGCGAGGCGACGGAGTCCGAGGACCCGCGCTCCGCGCTGTTCGAGTCCGCGAAGGGAGCATGACCATGGACGGCCGCCGACGACAGTCCTCCCGCCTCGGCGGGGGCTACCAGCTCACCGACGAGACCCCGGTCTACGTGATTTCGGTGGCCGCCCAGCTCTCGGGCCTGCATCCGCAGACCCTCCGCCAGTACGACCGCCTCGGCCTGGTCTCCCCGGACCGTACGGCCGGGCGCGGCCGGCGGTATTCGGCCAGGGACATCGAGCTGCTCCGCACGGTGCAGGCGCTGTCCCAGGACGAGGGCATCAACCTGGCGGGCATCAAGCGGATCATCGAGCTGGAGAACCAGGTCGCCGCGCTCCAGCAGCGCGTGGCCGAGCTCGCCGCGGCGGTCGACGGTGCAGCGGCCACCCTCCGGGCCCGCGAGGCCCAGGTGCACGCCTCCTACCGGCGCGACCTGGTCCCGTACCAGCCCCCGCAGCCGGGCAACGCCCTGGTGGTGTGGCGGCCGGCGCCGAAGCGGCCGATGGACTGAGTGCATCCCGCGCACACGCGTACGGGAAGGGCCCCTGGCCGGACATCCGTCCGGCCAGGGGCCCTTCACGTGCTCCGTGTACGGCCCGTTCAGGCCTCCGGGCCGCCGGGCTTCGACGGGTCCCCGGGGCGCCCCAGGATGCCGGACTGGGCGATGAGGAAGCCGAGTTGGGCGCGGCTGCCGCTGCCCAGGGCGGTGGCGAGCTTGGCGATGTGCGCGCGGCAGGTGCGTACGTTCATCCCCAGGCGGCGCGCGATGGCCTCGTCCACGTGTCCCTCGACGAGGAGCTGGGCGATGGAGCGCTGCACGCCGGAGATGCCGTCCGGGGCGTGCGTGTACGTCACTTCTTCGGTCAACGGGACCGCTCGGCGCCACAGTTGCTCGAAGACCTTGATGAGGTAGTCGACCAGCCCGGGGTGCCGCAGCTCCAGCGCCACCGTCCGGTCGTCGCTGGCGGGGATGAAGGCCACCGTGCGGTCGAAGATCATGAGTCGCTCGATGAGTTCTTCGAGCGTGCGGATCTCCACCTTCCCCGTGGAGATCCGGTCCACGTAGGCGAGGGTGCCCTGGCTGTGCCGTACCGTGTGCTGGTAGAGCGTCCGGATGCTCACCCCGCGGTCGATCAGCGGCGCGGCGCGCTCCAGGGCCTCGGTGAGGACGAAGCTGGGCCGGGCGCCGCCCGGTTGGACGGTCAGGGCCTCGGTGTGGCACTCCGCGGTGGCCAGGTCGAGGGCGGCGTTGATCTGGTCGAAGCCCTCCAGCACGGTGATGGCGTGGGTGGTCGCGGGGGTCTGGGCGCTGATGGTCAGGAACGGCTCGAATGCATCGGCGAGATCTACGGCGCTTCGACGGCGGTCCCTGATCTCGCGTTCGAGCGGATGCAGGCGCTGCGCGAGCGCGACGGACGGTGGAACCGCCCGGAGTTGGTTCGCGTCATCCGGGTCGGGTCGCAGAAGGGCGAATTCGAGCAGGCAGGGGGCGTTCTCCACCTCGCCGCGGGCCACGCGGCCGGTGCTCAGCGCCGCCGCGTAGAGCCGGGCTCCCTCGGGGCACATGGCCGTGACCGGGTGGGGATGTGTCGGGTTTGTGTCGCTCTTGGGCAAATCTCCACCCCCCAGGGTCCTGAACATGTAAGAACATGATGCATCGTCCCTGTGGCACTGACGTGCCTGAATGAGCCATCGTCAGTCACGCGGGGGAGAGGATTCCATCAAGTGAGGACGAAGCCGACCATGTATAAGAGAATGCTTCGCTCGGTGCTTGCCGTTGTTTTCTCCGTCGTCGCGGTCTACGGGGCAGTCGTCGCCTTCAACGGGGACGCGGGAAGCGTTCAGGCCGCAACTGTCACCGGTGCATCCGCCGAGCCGACAGGTAAGACCGATCTGGGCTGGAACACGGCTCCTGCCGATCTCGGCTGGAACACCGCTCCCGCCGACCTCGGCTGGAACACCGCACCGGCGAAGGTCTCCTGATGACCCCCGACGACCGCGGGTTCCGCCGCGAAATGGCCTCTGCCTACCGCTCCGGCTGGCAGTTCATCGACCTCGCCACGGCCATCCCCCACCCTGGCGATTCGTTGATGGTCACGCTCTTCGGACAGCCGATCGTCGTCGTGCGCGAGGAGGACGAGGACGTACGTGCCTACAGGTGCCTGCGCCGTCCGCGCGGCGCGCCGCAGCCCGTCCGCTGCGAGGTGCGCTACGGAATGGTCTTCGTCAATCTCGATCAGCGCGACCACCAGCTCTTCGAACCCGATATCACCACCGCCACCCCCCGCAGTGCCTGAAGCGATTCCCCCGTCGTTGCAGATCGCTCAGGTGCTACCCCCACACAACGGCGCCATCGTGGACCTGACCACGATGGCGCCGTTGTGATGTCCGCGTCCAGTGGTTGAACGGGACAATGTGTGCGGGCCGGTTTCCGGCCCGCACCCCGCCGGTTCCGCCGCTCAGGCCCGGCCCATCGCCCGCTCCAGGGTGATCTCCAGGACCACCCGGTCGGGATTGGGCGAGGGGGTGCGCCCGTACCGCTGCGCGTAGCGCGCCACCGCCTCGGCGACCGAGGCCTCGTCGGTACGGATCACCGCGCGCCCCTCGAGGGTGGCCCAGCGGCGCCCCTCCATCTGGCAGACCGCGACCCGGGCCCCGCCCGGCACGGCCGCCTGGGCCGCCAGGACGTTGCGGACCTTCTTGCTGTGCTTGTTGCTGATGACCCGGGCCAGGCCGGCCTCCGGGTCGTACGTCACGCCCACCGGGACCACGTGCGGGGAGCCGTCGGGTCGCGGGGTGGTCAGCGTGCAGACGTGCCGCTCCCGCCAGAAGGCGAGGTACTCGGGCGTCGGGTTGAGTACGTCATGGGACATGGCCCGAAGGGTACGGGCAGCGCGTCCCCCGAACGCCCTTGAGTGGAATAGACTCAACTTTGCATACGTTGCTCCTGTCAGAATTGTTCGTGTAACCGTGTAGCCCTCCGGAGAGGAGAAGACGCAGTGGACGCCGAGCTGACCAACAAGAGCAGGGACGCCCTGAACGCGGCCACCAGCAGGGCCGTCAAGGACGGCCACGCCGACCTGACCCCCGCACACCTGTTGCTGGCACTGCTCGCCGGCGAGGACAACGAGAACGTCATCGACCTGCTCGTCGCCGCCGAGGCCGACCAGGCGGCCGTCCGCAGCGGCGCCGAACGGCTGCTCGCCGCCCTGCCCAGCGTCACCGGCTCCACCGTCGCGCCCCCGCAGCCCAGCCGCGACCTGCTCGCCGTCCTCGCCGAGGCCGACGCCGAGGCGGGCAGGCTCGGCGACGAGTACCTCTCCACCGAACACCTGCTCATCGCCATCGCCGCCAAGGGCGGCGCGGCCGGTGAGGTCCTTTCCACCCAGGGCGCGACGGCGAAGAAGCTGCTGGACGCCTTCCAGAACGCACGAGGAGCACGGCGGGTGACCACCCCCGACCCGGAGGGCCAGTACAAGGCCCTGGAGAAGTTCGGCACCGACTTCACGGCCGCCGCCCGCGAGGGCAAGCTCGACCCCGTCATCGGCCGTGACCACGAGATCCGCCGCGTCGTGCAGGTGCTCTCGCGCCGCACCAAGAACAACCCGGTGCTCATCGGCGAGCCCGGCGTCGGCAAGACGGCCGTCGTCGAGGGTCTGGCCCAGCGCATCGTCAAGGGCGACGTCCCCGAGTCCCTCAAGAACAAGCGCCTCGTCTCCCTGGACCTCGGCGCGATGGTCGCCGGTGCCAAGTACCGCGGCGAGTTCGAGGAGCGCCTCAAGACCGTCCTCGCCGAGATCAAGTCGAGCGAAGGCCAGATCATCACCTTCATCGACGAGCTGCACACCGTCGTCGGCGCGGGCGCCGGAGGCGACTCCGCCATGGACGCGGGCAACATGCTCAAGCCCATGCTGGCCCGCGGCGAGCTCCGCATGGTCGGCGCGACCACCCTCGACGAGTACCGCGAGCGCATCGAGAAGGACCCGGCGCTGGAGCGGCGCTTCCAGCAGGTACTGGTCGCCGAGCCGTCCGTCGAGGACACGATCGCCATCCTGCGCGGGCTCAAGGGCCGCTACGAGGCCCACCACAAGGTGGTCATCAACGACAGCGCACTGGTCGCCGCCGCGACCCTCTCCGACCGGTACATCACCTCCCGCTTCCTCCCCGACAAGGCCATCGACCTCGTCGACGAGGCCGCGTCCCGGCTGCGCATGGAGATCGACTCCTCGCCCGTGGAGATCGACGAGCTCCAGCGCTCGGTCGACCGGCTGCGCATGGAGGAGCTGGCGCTGAACAACGAGTCCGACCCGGCCTCCCGCGAACGCCTCGACAAGCTCCGCAAGGACCTCGCCGACAAGGAGGAGGAGCTGCGCGGCCTGACCGCCCGCTGGGAGAAGGAGAAGCAGTCCCTCAACCGGGTCGGCGAGCTGAAGGAGCGCCTGGACGAGCTGCGCGGCCAGGCCGAGCGCGCCCAGCGCGACGGCGACTTCGACTCCGCCTCCAAGCTGCTCTACGGGGAGATCCCCGCCCTGGAGCGCGAGCTCGCCGAGGCCACCGAGGCCGAGGAGGAGGCCTCCAAGGCCGGTCCGGCCAAGGACAGCATGGTCAAGGACGAGGTCGGCCCTGACGACATCGCCGACGTGGTCGGCGCCTGGACCGGCATCCCGGCGGGCCGCCTCCTCGAAGGGGAGACCCAGAAGCTGCTCCGCATGGAGGAGGAGCTGGGCCGCCGCCTGATCGGCCAGACCGAGGCCGTGCGGGCCGTCTCCGACGCCGTGCGCCGCACCCGGGCCGGCATCGCCGACCCGGACCGGCCGACCGGCTCCTTCCTCTTCCTCGGCCCCACGGGCGTCGGCAAGACGGAGCTGGCCAAGGCGCTCGCGGACTTCCTCTTCGACGACGAGCGGGCCATGGTCCGCATCGACATGTCGGAGTACGGCGAGAAGCACAGCGTGGCCCGCCTCGTCGGCGCCCCTCCCGGGTACGTCGGCTACGAGGAGGGCGGCCAGCTGACCGAGGCCGTGCGCAGGCGCCCGTACTCCGTCGTCCTCCTGGACGAGGTGGAGAAGGCCCACCCCGAGGTCTTCGACGTCCTGCTCCAGGTCCTCGACGACGGCCGCCTCACGGACGGCCAGGGCCGCACCGTGGACTTCCGCAACGCCATCCTGATCCTCACCTCGAACCTGGGCAGCCAGTTCCTGATGAATCCGGCCACACCTGCGGACGAGAAGAAGAAGCAGGTCCTGGACGTGGTCAGGGCCAGTTTCAAGCCGGAGTTCCTCAACCGCCTCGACGACCTCGTGGTCTTCTCCGCCCTCGGCGAGGAGGAGCTGGCCCACATCGCCGAGCTCCAGATCGGCCGCCTCGCCAAGCGGCTGGCCGACCGCCGGCTGACCCTGGACGTCACCCCCGGGGCCCTGGCCTGGCTGGCGGACAAGGGCAACGACCCGGCGTACGGCGCCCGGCCCCTGCGCCGCCTGATCCAGACCGCGATCGGCGACCGGCTGGCGAAGGAGATCCTGGCCGGCGAGGTCCGCGACGGCGACACCGTGCGCGTGGACGTGGCGGGAGAGGACCTGCTGGTCGGCAAGGCCCTGTGATCCGTGGGCCCCTCCGGGCCGCCGTGACCAGGAGTGATCCGGACATGTTCACCCTTACGGCGGCCCGGTCCTGTCCGCCCTGCGCGGATCGTGCGTGCGGGGCTGGACATGGGGTGGGACGGATGGGGGAGGATGCAGGTATCCGCACGAAGGGAAGAACACGGTGAGCATCGACCCGGCCTCGATTCCGAATTTCGGAGGGCAGCAGCCCGAACCGCAGGCCTCAGGACCGGCGGGCCCCGTCGTCCCCGACCAGGATCTGGTCAAGCAGCTGCTGGAGCAGATGGAGCTCAAGTACGTCGTCGACGACGAGGGTGACCTCGCGGCGCCGTGGGAGGACTTCCGCACGTACTTCATGTTCCGCGGCGAGGACGAGCAGCAGGTCTTCTCGGTGCGGACCTTCTACGACCGTCCGCACAAGATCGACGAGAAGCCGCAGCTTCTCGAGTCGATCGACGACTGGAACCGCCGCACCCTGTGGCCCAAGGTCTACAGCCACACGCACGACGACGGCTCGGTCCGTCTGATCGGTGAGGCGCAGATGCTGATCGGCACCGGCGTCAACCTGGAGCACTTCGTGTCCTCCACGGTCAGCTGGGTCCGCGCCTCCATCGAGTTCGACAAGTGGCTCGTCGAGCAGCTCGGCCTCGAGAAGGAGATCGACTCCTCCGAGGACGACGGCGAAGGCGACGACAACAACTAGAGCGGCACGCGGGCGATCAGCAGCAGGTACAGCCCGTAGCCGTAGCCGAGCCCGGCCAGCACCGCGGTCACCACGATCGCGGTGCGCGGCCGGGCTCGCGCCATGACGGCGGCCATCGGCAGGAGCAGCGGGAACGCCGGCAGCAGGAACCGCGGCTTCGACTCGAAGTAGCCGGCCCCGCCGAAGGCGATGAGCAGCAGTATCCCGGTGTACGCGAGCAGCGGCAGCGGGGTGCGGTCCAGTACGAGGAGCATCGCGAGCAGCCCGGCCGCGGCCAGCAGCACCACCGTCACGGTGGTCGCCAGCGGCACGTGCCCGCCGGTCAGCACCTGCTCCGCCGAGCGCAGCGCCCCGACGCCGAAGTCGAACCTCGACCCCCAGTGCCGCTGCACGGCGAAGTAGCCGCCGAGGGGATCGCCGACGCGCACCCCGACGGCCAGGACGTACGCGGCCCAGCCCGCCGGCGCCAGCAGCCCGGCCGCCCACACCTCGGGCGCGCGGGACTTCCGTACGGCGATCTCGTGCAGCGCCGTCACGGAGACGGCGGCGGCGACCGCCAGCCCCGTGGGCCGGGTCAGCCCGGCGAGCACGGCGAGGCCCGCGGCCCACATCCAGCGGCCGCGCAGCAGGGCGTACAGGGCCCAGGCGGCGAGCGCGGCCAGCAGGGACTCGGTGTAGGCCAGCGACAGCACCACGGCGTGCGGCAGGGCGGCCCAGAGCCCCACCAGCAGCAGCCCGGCCCGGGGCCCGATGACCCGCTCGCCGATCTTGTACACCCCGACGGCGGCCGCGGCGGCCGACACCCAGGCGATGAGGATTCCGGCGGGGACGAGCCCGCCGGGCAGCACGGAGCCGAGGAGCCGCATCAGCGTCGGGTAGAGCGGGAAGAAGGCGAAGTCGCTCTGGATCAGCCCGGTGCCGGTGCCGTGGGGGCTCGGCCACATCTGGGTCCGCCCGTAGCCGTTGGCGGCGATCTTCAGGTACCAGACGGAGTCCCAGGAGGATCCGAGCACCTTCAGCGGAGACCGCCCGGCCCACCAGGACCCGATGGCGAGGACCAGCACCCCGGCCCCGCGGACGGCGGCGAAGAGGGCGAGTGCGATGAGGCTCGTCGGCGCGGCCGACCGTACGACCTTGAGCGCGCGGATCTCCAGGGGCGACGAGGTCACCGTCGCTCTGCCCGTTGCCATGTCTCCCGGCTTTCGGCTCGTGGTTGTTCCGCTCACGCCGTCGTGAGTGGCTTCGGGCACGTTCGGACCGCCAGCTTCACACCGGCCTCAGCCACCCCGCAAGCACGCACGGATGCGCCCTAGTGCTGTGACCGCGTTCGGACCGCGCAAGTACGTCCAGTACGAGACGTGGCCCTCCGCCTTGCGATGCACCGCACCGGACACCGCGACCGGCAAACCTTTCCGGCCACAGCACTAGAGGCCGCCCAGTCGGGAAACCGCCTCCTGGAGCACCTCGGTCCGCTTGCAGAAGGCCCAGCGCACCTGGGTGGCCCCGGCGGCTTCGTCGTCGTAGAACACCTGGTTGGGGATGGCGACGACCCCGCAGCGCTCGGGCAGGGCGCGGCAGAAGGCGAGGCCGTCCTTCTCGCCGAGCGGCGTGATGTCGGTGGTGATGAAGTACGTGCCCTGCGGCCGGAAGACCTCGAAGCCGGCCGCCGCCAGGCCCTCGGAGAGCAGGTCGCGCTTGGCGGCCAGGTCGGCGCGGAAGCCCTCGTAGTAGGAGTCGGGGAGGGCGAGGGCCTCGGCGATCGCGTACTGGAAGGGGCCCGAGGAGACGTAGGTGAGGAACTGCTTCGCCGAGCGGACCGCCGTGACCAGCTCCGGGGGCGCGGTGACCCAGCCGACCTTCCAGCCGGTGAAGGAGAAGGTCTTCCCGGCCGAGGAGATGGTGACCGTGCGCTCGCGCATGCCCGGCAGGCCGGCCAGCGGGGTGTGGGCGCCGTCGAAGACCAGGTGCTCGTACACCTCGTCCGTGACGACGAGGAGGTCGCGCTCCACGGCGAGGCCGGCGACCGCGGCCAGCTCCTCGCCGGTCAGGACGGTGCCCGTCGGGTTGTGCGGGGTGTTGAGCAGCAGCAGGCGGGTGCGCGGGGTGACGGCGGCGCGCAGCTCGTCGAGGTCGAGGGCGAAGGCTCCGCCGTGCGGGCGCAGGGTGACGGGGACGCGGACCGCGCCCGCCATCGCGATGCAGGCCGCGTACGAGTCGTAGTACGGCTCGAGGGCGATGACCTCGTCACCCGGTTCCAGCAGGGCCAGGAGGGTGGCGGCGATGGCCTCGGTGGCCCCCGCGGTGACCAGCACCTCGGTGTCGGGGTCGTAGGACAGGCCGTAGAAGCGCTGCTGGTGGGCGGCGATCGCGGTGCGCAGCTCGGGGACCCCGGGGCCGGGCGGGTACTGGTTGCCGAGACCCGTGAGGACCGCGCGGGAGGCCGCCTCGGCGATGGCCGCGGGGCCATCGGTGTCGGGGAAGCCCTGGCCCAGGTTGATCGAACCGGTGCGGGCGGCCAGCGCCGACATCTCCGCGAAGATCGTCGTGCCGAAGGCCGCGAGGCGGCGGTTCAGGAAGGGGCGGTCGCTGCTCAGGGGTGCGCTCATGGGCGCCATCCTGGGGGCAACCTCTGGACTTGCTCAAGTGTGCTTTGGGCCGCGTGGCCCGGGGGCATCCCCCCTGCACGCGGGACGCGGGGATCCCGCTCCCCGGGAGGACCGGGGCGTGAGAGAGGAGGCGGACATGACGTTCGTCTTCATTGCGATCGGCTTCGTGGTGCTCGTCGTCCTGGGGAACATCGCAATCCGTTCGTTCCGCAAGGGGTACTCGGGTTCCGGCTCGCGCAGCGGCGGCAGGAGCAGCGGCAGCTGGTGGGCGGGAGGCGACTCGGGCTCCTCCTCCGGCTGCGGCAACTCTTCCTCCTGCGGGTCGTCGTCCTCGTGCGGGTCGTCGTCCTCGTGCGGCGGCGGCGGAGGGTGCGGCGGTTCCAGCTGACACGGGGCAGCGGGGCACCGCAGGGAGGAGGGCGTCCGGGGGTCCGAGGACCGTCGGGCGCCCTCTCCGTCACCACCGCACCACGACGCGCTGAAGGGGGCAGGCTGAACACGTGAACTGTGGGGCCCCCGGGGGGATGTAAACCCCGTCAAGTTGGGTAAAAACGCTGTGAGTGCCGTGCCTTTCATGATTCCCTCGGTTGAGTAGACCAGTCCTCGGACCTACCTGGACTTCCTGTGGACCCGTGCCGGTGTCCCCCCACCCGTTGCCACCGCTGGCGGACCCCGGCCCATCTCCCTCGCGCGTTTGCGGAGCCGACTCATGCTCACGACCCTCCAGACCTCCTACACCGACACGCGTGCCGCCGATCTCGCCTGGGCCCTGGGACGGGACCGGCTGCCCGCCCTGGCCGTACTGAACCTCGAACTGGCGGACGCCAAAGTGGAGTTGCGCCTGCTCGGAGCCTCCCATCAGGTGCTCCTGGAGGAGGGCGAGGTGCTCTGCTCGGAGACGGTCGCCTGCATGCCCGGCAGCAGCACGCCGCTGCCGCTCGGCGTGGCGAAGCGGGTGGGCGACTGGGAGTACGAGTTCGCCGCGCGGGTCGAGACCCTCTCCCGCGGGTCCTTCGCCGGGCGGGCGCAGGAACTGCTCGCACTGGTGGCGGATCACCCGAACGGGCTCGCGGGCACCTTCCCGGGCAGCCCCCACGCCTTCACCGCCATGCTCGCGCAGCGCTGGGAGGGCCAGGTGCGGTGGCGCACCTGGCACGCGTACCCGCAGGAGGGCCAACTGGTCGCCACCCGTACGAGGGTCGGGGTGCGCATGGGTGCTCCGGCGCCCGTGTCCGCGGAATCCCCCGCACTGCTCTAGATCTGCCGTTCGGGGCGCGGGCCCGCGCCGTGGTTACGCCAACCGGGTGGATCGGTACGCCACTTGCACCCATGTGGGTGACCGGGTGCGAGTGGGTGGTGACGTACGGTTCGCTTCATGATCGACCGTTCCGTCCCGCGCCGGGTGCTCCCGGCTCCGGAGCCGGGGGGCGCGTCGGCGGTCCCGGCCGCCCTGCCCGTACGGCCCCGGACCGGCCGACTCCTCGTCCTGGCCACCGTGTTCGTCTGCGCCGCCTGCGGGCTCGTGTACGAACTGGAGCTGCTCGCCCTCGGCTCCTACCTCATCGGTGATTCCGTCACCCAGGCGTCGGTCGTGCTGTCCGTCATGGTCTTCGCCATGGGCGTCGGCTCCCTGCTCGCCAAACGGCTCCGCCGCCGCCCGGCCCTCGGCTTCGGCGCCATCGAGGCCGCGCTCGCGCTCCTCGGCGGGCTCTCGGCCATGGCGCTGTACGCGAGTTTCGCCTGGCTGGGTGAATCCAGGCCGGCGCTCGTCGCCTTCTCCTTCGCCATCGGGGTGCTCATCGGCGCGGAGATCCCGCTGCTGATGGTCCTCATCCAGCGCATCCGCAGACAGGACGCGGGCGGAGCCGTCGCCGACCTGTTCGCAGCCGACTACGTGGGCGCCCTCGTCGGCGGGCTGGCCTTCCCCTTCCTGCTGCTCCCGCTGCTCGGGCAGCTCACCGGCGCCATGCTCACCGGCACCGTCAACGCGGCCGTCGGCGGCGTCCTGGTGCTGTGGCTGTTCCGCCACGACCTGAGCCGGCGCTGCCGCTGGATGCTGATCGCCGCGAACCTGACCGTCCTCGCCGTGCTCGCCTCCGCGACCCTCCTCGCCGGCGACTTCGAGCGGGTCGCCCGGCGCGCCGTCTACGGCGCGGAGGTACGGGTCGCCGTGCAGACCGGGGTGCAGGAGCTCGTGCTCACCGGCCCCTCGAACGGCTCACCGCGCTCCCTCGACCTCTACCTCGACGGGCGGCTGCGGGTCAGCGGCTACGACGAGTACCGCTACCACGAGGCCCTCGTGCACCCCGCGATGACGGGCCCGCACCGCCGCGTCCTGGTCCTCGGCGGCGGCGACGGGCTCGCCGCCCGCGAGGTGCTGCGCTACCGGGACGTCGACTCCGTCACCGTCGTCGAGCTCGACCCGGGCGTGGTCCGCCTCGCCCGCACCGACCCCATGCTCTCCGCGCTCAACGCGGGGGTCTACGAGGACCCGCGCCTGGGCGTCGTCACCCAGGACGCCTTCCGCTGGCTGCGGGGACCGGCCGCCGAGGACCGCTTCGACGTCATCGTCTCCGACCTCCCCGACCCGGGCATCACCCCCAGCACGAAGCTGTACTCGCAGGAGTTCTACGGCCTGGCCGCGCGGGCCCTGACCCCCGGCGGCCGGATCGCCGTGCACGCCGGACCGATGGCCACCCGCCCCCGGGCCTACTGGACCGTCGAGTCCACGCTGCGCGCGGCCGGGCTGCGCACCGCGCCGTACAGCGCCGGCGGCCGCCTCTCGGGCTTCTCCGCCGGCCCCGACCGCAGCCCGCTCGGGGTGACCGGGACACCGCCGCAGGACTGGGGCTTCGTACTCGCCGCCCGCGATGCGGCGCCGGCCCTGCGCGTGGACCGCGACACGCCGGGGCTGCGTTCGCTGTCGACGGGGTCCCTGCAGGACTCCGCGCGCGACGCAGAACGGACCAGGGTGCCGGGACTCCCGCCGTCGACGCTGCCGCACCCGCGGTATTCGTGACCACGGGCCCGGCCCCGCCGGCCGGGAGCGGGCCCGGGTCCTGCCCGGCCGGCGAGGCCGGGCCCGTGGCCTTGTCGACCGGAAAGGAGCTACTCGCTAGGCTCGACCGCATGGAGCATCAGGTGTTCGTTCCGGTACCTGCAGACGATCTCCGCGCCGTGCTGCGCGACCCGGCCCGGGTGGCCCGGTGCGTACCGGGGCTCCAGCAGGACGCCGACACCGAGTCCGGGCCGCTCGCCGGCCGGCTCAAGGTCCGGGTCGACGGGCACACCGTGACCTACCGGGGGGCGCTGGCCCTCACCGAGCGGGACCGCGACCACTTCGTCCTCGAAGGCGAGGGCACCGAGGTCCGGGGCAGCGGGACCGTGAAGCTCTCCCTCGACGTGCGGCTGACGCCGGAGGGCGACGGGACCCGGCTGGACTTCGCCGCCGAGGCCGCCGCCGACGGCCGCGCCGCCGCCTTCACCCCGGAGTCCTCGGCCGCGGCCGTCCGCCGCATCCTGGACCGCACGGCCGCCCGCCTGTCCCCGGGCCCGGCGGGTACGGAGCCCGGGCGCCCCGCGGCCGGTTCCGGCGCCGGGGGCTCGGGGCTGCCGCTCGGCAGCATCACCGCGGACCTGGACGACGCCGGGGTCTCGGACCCCGTCGCCGAGGCGGAGGAGGCCGCCCTCCACGAGGAGGCCGAGCCCGCCGCCGAACCGTCGCCAGACCAGCCCCTCCCGGGCGCCGCCGAACCGTCGGCCGACCAGGGCCTGCCCGGCGGAGCCGACCAGAGCCTCCCCGGCAGAGCCGACGCGGTAGCCGACCAGGGCGTGCCCGGCGCAGCCGACCCGGCCGAGCCGGGCGCAGCCCACCCCGCCGAGCCCGGCGCAGCCGAACCGGCAGTCGACCCGGCCTCGGTGTTCGAGACCGAGGTGCCGCCGCCCTCCCTCGACCCCTTCCTCGCCGGGGAGTTCGAGGAGTTCGACGGCGCCCCCCGCCCCCCGGCCGAAGCCGCCCACGCCCGCCGCACGATGATCGGCCGCAGTGCCGAGGAGGTGGACCACGCGCCGCCGCGCGGCCGGTACGCCCCGGTTCCCGCACCGGCCGCCACCAGTGCCGGGGCGGGCCTGCGGTGGATCGCACCGGCCGCCGCCCTCGCCCTGGCCTCGGCCGTGGTCCTCGGGAGGGCGCTGCGCCGCCGCCGCTGAGAGGGCGCACCGCCTAATCTCGGTCGCATGACTACGCAACTGAAGGCCGGCGGCGCCGAAGTGACCGTCGACCAGGAGAACGGCTGCCGCGTCAGCAGCCTGCGCATCGACGGGACCGAGCTGCTGCGCCAGGGCTCGCACTACGGGTGCTTCCCGATGGTCCCGTGGTGCGGCCGGATCGAGAACGGCCGCTTCCGCGACGGTGCCGCGCTCCACCAGATGCCGGTCAACCACCCGCCGCACGCCCTCCACGGCTTCGCCCGTGACGCGCCCTGGCGCGCGGCCCGGGCCACCGACACCGAGGCGGTGTTCACGTACGACCTCACCGACCCGTGGCCCTACTCGGGCAAGGTCACCCAGATCGTCGAGCTCGCCGAGGACTCGCTGACCCTCACCCTGGGCGTCGAGACCTACGAGAACTCCTTCCCGGCCCAGGCGGGCTGGCACCCGTGGTTCCGCCGCGAGCTCACGCCCGGCGGCGGGGACGTGGAGGTCTGGTTCGAGGCGGCCTGGCAGGAGGAGCGCGGCGCCGACCACCTCCCCAACGGCCACCGCATCGAGCCCCGGCCCGGTCCCTGGGACGACTGCTTCGGCATGCCGGACGGGGTCGACGTCACCCTCACCTGGCCGGGGGCGCTGGAACTGCGGGTCACCAGCCGGGCCGAATGGGTGGTCGTCTACGACGAGCAGCCCGAGGCCGTCTGCGTGGAGCCGCAGTCCGGCCCGCCGAACGGCCTGAACACGCTGCCGCGCATGGTCACGCCGGTGGATCCGCTGGAGATCTCCACGACGTGGACCTGGCGGCGGCTCTCCTAGCCCGCAATTAAGCTCGGAGCCATGACTGACGTACGCGATGCGCTTCTGCAGCAGATCAAGGACAAGGCCGTCGTGCACGGCAAGGTGATCCTCTCTTCCGGCCGCGAGGCCGACTACTACATCGACCTCCGCCGGGTCACCCTCGACGGAGAGGCGGCCCCCATGGTCGGTCAGGTCATGCTCGACCTGACCGCAGACCTCGACTTCGACTGCGTCGGCGGTCTGACCCTGGGCGCCGACCCGGTCGCGACCTCGATGCTGCACGCGTCCGCCGCGCGCGGTCAGCGCCTGGACGCCTTCGTGGTCCGCAAGGCGCAGAAGGCCCACGGCATGCAGCGCCGCATCGAGGGCACCGACGTCAAGGGCAAGCGCTGCCTGGTCGTCGAGGACACCTCGACCACCGGCGGCTCCCCGCTGACCGCCGTCGAGGCCGTCCGCGAGGCCGGCGGTGAGGTCGTCGCCGTCGCCACGATCGTCGACCGGGGCGCGGCCGACGCCATCGCCGAAGCGGGCCTGCAGTACCTCACCGGCTACCAGCTCGAGGACCTCGGCCTCTCCTGACCGGTGATCGTCAGCGTGCCGGGACCGGACGTCCGGTGCTCCAGGACTACTGGTGACCAAGGTCCCGTGGAGTGCTGATCAAGGTCCTGACCTGGTCTTTCGCGGCCGGCTGGAATGTTTCACGTGAAACGTCCCGGCCGGCCGTTCCCGTACCGGAACGCGGGTGGGCTGGACGGTCGCGCCGAGTCTGGAAAGATAGGCGCGACGATGACGTCGCCCCCAGGTCAGGGCCCGCAATAAGCACACTCCCCGCACAACCAAGGAGCGGACAGATGCCCATCGCAACCCCCGAGGTCTACAACGAGATGCTCGACCGGGCGAAGGCAGGCAAGTTCGCCTACCCGGCCATCAACGTGACCTCCTCCCAGACCCTGCACGCCGCCCTGCGCGGCTTCGCGGAGGCCGAGAGCGACGGCATCATCCAGATCTCCACCGGTGGTGCGGAGTTCCTGGGTGGCCAGCACAACAAGGACATGGTCACCGGCGCCGTGGCCCTGGCCGAGTTCGCCCACATCGTCGCCGCCAAGTACGACATCACGGTCGCGCTGCACACGGACCACTGCCCCAAGGACAAGCTGGACGGCTACGTCCGCCCGCTGCTCGACATCTCCGCCGAGCGCGTTGCCAAGGGACAGAACCCGCTCTTCCAGTCGCACATGTGGGACGGCTCCGCCGAGACCTTGGCCGACAACCTGGCCATCGGCCAGGAGCTGCTCGCCAAGGCCGCCGCTGCGAAGATCATCCTCGAGGTCGAGATCACCCCGACCGGCGGCGAGGAGGACGGCGTCAGCCACGAGATCAACGACGAGCTGTACACCACCGTCGAGGACGCGATCCGCACCGCCGAGGCCCTCGGCCTGGGCGAGAAGGGCCGCTACCTGCTGGCCGCCTCCTTCGGCAACGTGCACGGCGTCTACAAGCCGGGCAACGTCGTCCTGCGCCCCGAGCTCCTGAAGGACCTCCAGGCCGGTGTCGCGGAGAAGTTCGGCAAGGCCTCGCCGTTCGACTTCGTCTTCCACGGCGGTTCGGGCTCCACGGCCGAGGAGATCGCCACCGCGCTGGAGAACGGCGTCGTGAAGATGAACCTGGACACCGACACCCAGTACGCCTTCACCCGCCCGGTCGTGGACCACATGTTCACCAACTACGCCGGCGTCCTGAAGGTCGACGGCGAGGTCGGCACGAAGTCCAAGTACGACCCCCGCACCTGGGGCAAGGCCGCCGAGGCGGGCATGGCCGCGCGCGTCGCCGAGGCCTGCGCGAACCTGCGCTCCACCGGTACCCGGCTGAAGTAGCACCCGCGGCGCGGTCCCCGCGCACGAGCGCTCCGAAGGGCCCGGCCCCCGTCTCGCGACGGCGGCCGGGCCCTTCGCGTTCTGAGGGGTGGGACGGGTGCGGTACAGGGGTGAGACGCCTGTGGACGGCAGCCCCGCAATGGGGTGGACTGTCCGCAAAGGTACGTACCTGGAGGTATGTTCGTGATGAGGGCTGACCGACCGCAGGTGAAGCAGGAGCCCGCGCTGCGTACGCGCCGGGCGATCCTGGAAGCCGCAGCAGCGGTGTTCGAGGACCGGGGCTACGAAGGCGCCACGCTGTCGGACATAGCCCGGCTGGCCGAGGTCACCAAGGGTGCGCTCCGCTTCCACTTCGACTCGAAGGAAGCGCTCGCGCAGGCGGTCGTCGAGGCGCAGGTGAGCACACACCCGCCGGTCGTCCCGCAGGAGTCCAAGGCGCAGGAGTTCGTCGACGTCGGCATGGTCTTCTCGCACCGGCTCCGGCACGACGTGCTGACGCGGAGCAGTACGCGCCTCACGCTGGAGGAGAGCGGCCGCAGACTGCACCGGACGGCGCCCTACCAGGCGTGGATCGACCTGCACACGGCCCTGATGGTGGAGGCCAAGCAGCGCGGCGAGCTGTTCCCGCACGTGGATCCGGCGCAGCCCGCGCGGATGGTGGTCGGGGCCTTCGCGGGGCTCAACGTGATGTCGCAGACGCTCGGGCTGGACCTGGAGCGCGAGGTCTCGGTGCTCTACACGGGTGTGATGCAGAGTCTGGTGTTCCCGGCCGTGGCGGCCCGGCTCGACACCGCGCCGGGCCGCGGGGCCAGGGTCCTGCACGGTCCGGACGGGGTGCTGTCGTGCGACTGCGCGGCCGGGTCCGCCGCGCGGCCGCCCGTGGCGGCACTCGGCGCGGGCTGAGGCCGGTCCGCAGGCCCGGTTCCGGAGGAACTCCCGCTCCGGGGGCCGGTGATGACCGGAAAAAAAACCTCGATACTCTTTTTCGAGTCGAGTCCGTGCCGGCGCGGACTCCGCGCCGCCAGGGAGAAGACTGTGGACATTGACGTGCTCGGAGGGCTGGACGTTCTCGAGGGCGGGGTGCCCATCGCGCCTGCCACACCGTCAGAACGGCAGGTCCTGGCGGTCCTGGCCGCGTACGCGGACCACGTGGTGCCGGCCGCCGTACTCGCGGAGGAACTGGGGGCGTTAGTGCCGCGCGAGCGGGCCCGTCCGGAGCTGCGGGCCGCCGTGCTCCGGCTGCGCGAACGGCTGGCCGCAGCCGTCGCCCCGTGCGGTGACCGCACCCGCACGCCGGGGAGCGTGCTCGTGCAGACGGCCGGCGGCTACCGCCTCGACACCGGCGGAGGGCGCCTCGACATACGGGAGTTCGCCCGCGAGGCCGACGCGGGACACCTCGCGCTGGCCCGCGGGGAGTACGCGGCGGCGGCCCTCCGGCTGCGGGGTGCGCTGCGCCTGTGGAGGGGCCCGGCCTTCGACGGGGTGACCCCCGGACCCCTGCTCACCGGGCGGATCGCGGAGCTGGAGTCGGCCCGCCGGACCGCAATGGAGGGCTGGGTGGAGGCCCATTTGGAGCTCGACGGCCTGCGCCGGTCCTTCGACGGGACGGGAGAGCGGGGCCCGGCCTTCGACGAGGTGCGCGGGAGCGGGCCGGTGCTCGTGCCGGGACTCCGGTCGCCGTCCCGGCAGTTCGCGCCGGCCGCCGCGGGAGACCTGGGGTGGAACCGGCTGCGCCCCGCCCGCGGGTCCACCCGTACCGCGGCGCCGGCGGCCGCCCCCGACCACCGTGGCATCCGGCTCGCCGCCTGCCGGATGCGGCACACGCACATGCGCTGACCCCGCCCGAAGCCGGCGTGCGGCCCGCGCCGTCCGCCCGGGAGGGGCGGATGCCGCCGGGGCGCGGAGCCCGGCAGACTTGGGTCATGTCCATTCACCAGAACCTGCTCGGGGGCCCCGCCCCCACCCACCTCCCCGACGAGCCCGGCCGCGAGGCCATCGCGGCCGGCACCCCCGCCGTCGAGGTGGCCGCCGCGCACCCGACCTCCTCCCTCGCCTGGGCGGTCCTCGCCGACGAGGCCTTCGCGGCCGGCAGCACCGTCGAGTCGTACGCGTACGCCCGTACGGGCTACCACCGCGGTCTCGACGCCCTGCGCCGCGCCGGCTGGAAGGGCCACGGTCCGGTGCCGTGGGAGCACGAGCCGAACCGCGGCTTCCTGCGCGCCCTGTACGCGCTGTCCCGCGCGGCCGAGGCGATCGGCGAGAAGGAGGAGTACGAGCGCTGCTCGACCTTCCTGCGGGACTCCTCCCCGACGGCGGCGGACGTCCTGACCGCCTGAGCCCGTACGCAGGGTGTGGCGCAGTCCGGATGTGACCTGCATCACTCTCCGCTGGAGCCCCGCCCCGCCCGTGTCTTACGATGCGGGCAGGGGACCGGGGCTCCACTTGCCTCACGGAAGGAGCGGACCGCTACCCGGAAGCACGTGTCGAGGAGACAGCGATGTCGAACACCCTTGATGCCTCCGGAGCCGGTTCGGACACCCCGAACCTCGACTTCGCCGGCACGACCCCGTACGAGGACTACGTCCAGGCGGACGTCCTCACCCACCTCCAGCACCTCCGTTCGGACGATCCGGGCGAGATGGTCTTCCTGGTCACGACCCAGGTCATGGAGCTGTGGTTCACGGTCATCGTCCACGAATGGGAGACGGCCGCCCGCGCGCTGCGCGAGGACCGGATCCCGGTCGCGATGGACGCGCTGAAACGATCCCTCCGCGAGCTGGAGGCCCTCAACAACTCCTGGCGTCCGCTCGCCCAGCTCACCCCGGGCCAGTTCAACGCCTACCGGGCCGCGCTCGGCGAGGGTTCCGGTTTCCAGTCGGCGATGTACCGGCGCATGGAGTTCCTGCTCGGCGAGAAGTCCTCGTCCATGCTCGTCCCGCACCGCGGCGCGCCGCGCGTCCACGCCGAGCTGGAGAAGGCCCTCCACGAGCCGAGCCTCTACGACGAGGTCCTGCGCCTCCTGGCCCGCCGCGGGCTCCCCGTCCCGGCGGAGGTCCTGAACCGCGACCTCTCCCTGCGGTACGAGGCCTCGCCCGAGGTCGAGGCCGTCTGGACCGGCCTGTACGCCGCCCCGGACGAGCACCTCGACCTGCACCGCCTCGGCGAGGTCCTCACGGACGTGGCCGAACTGGTCTGGCGCTGGCGCAACGACCACCTGGTGGCGACCCGTCGCGCGATGGGTGCGAAGACGGGCACGGGCGGCTCGGCCGGGGTCACCTGGCTGGAGAAGCGCGCGACGAAGAACGTCTTCCCGGAGCTCTGGACGGCCCGCAGCCATGTCTGACGAGACCCTGATACCCGCCGCCCCGGCCCCGGCCCCGGCCCCCGCCGCGGCCGGCCTGCCGGCCCGGGCCGCCGCCCTGGACGCCGCCGACGAGCTCGGCAAGCTCCGCGAGCGCTTCGTCCTGCCCGACGGAGTCGTCTACCTCGACGGCAACAGCCTCGGCGCGCTCCCGGCCGGAGTCACCGACCGCCTCGCCGGCGTCGCCTCCCGCGAGTGGGGCGAACTCCTCATCCGCTCCTGGGACGAGAGCGGCTGGTGGACCGCCCCCGAGCGGATCGGCGACAAGATCGCCCCGCTCATCGGCGCGGCCCCCGGCCAGGTCGTCGTCGGCGACTCGACCAGCGTCAACCTCTTCAAGGCCCTCGTCGGCGCCGCCCGCCTCGCCCTCCCGGGGCGGACGAAGCTGCTGGTCGACGCCACCACCTTCCCCACGGACGGCTACATCGCCGCATCGGCGGCCCGGATGACCGGCCTCACCGTCGTCCCGGTGGAACCGGGCCGCGCGGCCGAGGCGATCGACGGCGACACCGCCGTCGTCCTCCTCAACCACGTCGACTACCGCTCGGGCCGCCTCCACGACCTGCCCGCCCTCACCGCCGCCACCCGCGCGGCCGGGGCGATCTCGGTCTGGGACCTGTGCCACTCGGCCGGCGCGCTCCCCGTGGGCCTGGACGCCCACGCCGTCGACCTGGCCGTCGGCTGCACGTACAAGTACCTCAACGGCGGCCCCGGCGCGCCCGCGTACCTGTACATCGCCGCCCGGCACCAGGCCGGCTTCGACTCCCCGCTGCCCGGCTGGAACGGCCACGCGGACCCCTTCGCGATGACCCCGGACTACCGGCCGGCGGACGGCGCGCGCCGCGGCCGCGTCGGCACCCCGGACATCCTGTCGATGCTCGCCCTGGAGGCGGCGCTCGACGCCTGGGACGGGGTCTCCGTGGAGGCCGTACGGGCCAAGTCCCTCGCGCTGACGGACTTCTTCCTCGAATGCGTGGCGGCCTACGTCCCGCAGGGCAAGGTCGAACCGGTCACCCCGGCCGGCCACGCCGAGCGCGGCAGCCAGGTGTCGCTGCGCACGGAGAACGCCCGCGAGGTCATGGGCGAGCTCATCTCCCGGGGCGTGATCGGCGATTTCCGGGCCCCCGACGTCCTGCGCTTCGGCTTCACCCCGCTCTACGTCGGTTTCGCCGACGCGGAGCGCGCCGCGCGTACGCTGGGTCACATTTTCGGGTGACGCGGTAGCGAAACGTCACGGCGCAGGGCGGGCGGGGCTACGGCTCCGCCCGCCCCGTCATATCCCGGCCCCCGCACGGAACGCCGTGTTCCAGACTGATACGGTCCCGCTCTGCCGGACCACCGGAACATCTGTCCCCGCTGTCCCACGCGTTACCGAGAGGTTGAGCCGATGACGGACCCCGCCGCCGTGGAACGGGACGCCGCCGAGGCCGACTCGGCCTTCTCCCATCCGGCCGTCGCGCCGGACGCGACGGCTTCGTACGGTGAACACCCCGACCAGGTCGTGGAGTTCTACGCCCCGCGCGGTGCGGACCGGGGGCCCGCCCCGCTGGTGGTGCTGCTGCACGGCGGGGCGTGGCGGGCCCCGTACGACCGTCAGCACGTCACCCCGCTCGCGGACTTCCTGGCCCGGCAGGGTTTCGCCGTCGCCAACGTCGAGTACCGGCGCGGGAGTTCCGTGCCCCATCAGAACGCCGGGGGGCCGGTGGCCGGCCGTTGGCCGGAGACCTTCGACGACGTGGCCGCCGCGATGGACGCCCTCCCGGGTCTCGCGGCCACGGCCCTTCCGCAGGCCGATGTCCGCCGCGTGGTCGTCACCGGCCACTCCGCGGGCGGCCACCTCGCGCTGTGGGCCGCCGCCCGGCACGTGCTCCCGTCCGACTCCCCGTGGCGGCTGTCCGCCCCGCCGGTGCTGCGCGGCGTGGTGGCGCTGGCCCCGATCGCGGACTTCGCGGTGGCGGAGGCGCTGGGCGTGTGCGGCGGCGCCTCGGGGCAGCTGCTGGGCGGGGAGTCGCACTTCGCGGCCCGCCTGCCGTACGCGGACCCGGCGGTGCTGCTGCCGACCGGCATCGCCACGACGGTGGTGCAGGGGCGCGAGGACATCGTCGTCCCGGCGGCGGTGGCCGAGTCGTACGTGGCGGCGGCCGCGAAGGCGGGGGAGACGGTCGGGCTGACCCTCCTGGACGGCATCGGGCACTTCCCGCTCATCGACCCGGCGGCGGACGCGTGCGCGGTGGTGGCGGAGGAGATCTCGCAGCTGGCCTGGTAGCGACGGCCGCGGCCGGAGCTGCGTTCGCGGGCGCGGTCACGGCCCGGGCGGGGCTGCCGTCGCAGGCGGGGCCGGCGTCCGGCGGGACAGTTCCGTCCAGGGGGAAACCCATGACACCGGCTGCCCGGAGGCTGTGTACGCTGAGCACGCTCACGCTCTGATCGCGTTCAAAAACGAACCAATGGGGGGGCCGGTGCGTAGTCGCCGTCTCGTAATGTCCGCTGCCGCAATCGTCGCGGCCGGTGTTGGTCTCATCCCGTCCGCGGCCCAGGCCGCGGACCCGGTCAAGCACGACGGCCGAGGCATATCCGCTCCCGACGTCGACCTGGCCAAGGCCGTGAAGTCGAGCAACGTCCAGAAGTTCAGCAGCCCCGCCGAGAAGTCGGTCCGCCGCAGCCTGCCGGCCGCCAAGGCCAAGGGCGCGACCAGCCTGCAGGCCGAGGGCGCCAGTGTGCCCAACCCGAACCTGGCGCTCGTCCTCAACGCGCAGAGCATCTCCGCGCACGGCATCGGCCTGGGCACCGAGATCATCAGCGAGACCACCCCGCTCAAGGTCACCATCGACTGGGGCGACGGGAAGATCGAGGCCTTCGACGCCCCGGGCGCGGGCCAGCACTACAACGAGCACGTCTACGCGGAGCTCGGCGAGTACAACGTCACGATCACCGTGACGGACATCAACAACGCGGCCGACGTCTACAACGTCCTGCCGGTCTCGACCGCGGGCTCGGACTTCACCCCGTACGCCCCCACCCGCCTCCTGGACACCCGGGACGGCACCGGCGTCCCGAAGGGCAAGGTCGCCGGGCGCGGCACCACCCGCGTCAAGATCGCCGGCAACGGGGGCATCCCGGAGGGGGTCACCGCGGTCGCCCTCAACGTCACCGTCACCAACACCCTCGGCAACGGCTACATCACGGCCTTCCCGGAGGGCGGCAAGCAGCCGACCTCGTCGAACGTGAACTTCGTCGCCGGCCAGTCCGTCCCGAACATGGT
This sequence comes from Streptomyces sp. NPDC085524, assembly GCF_044541755.1. Lineage (NCBI taxonomy): Bacteria > Bacillati > Actinomycetota > Actinomycetes > Kitasatosporales > Streptomycetaceae > Streptomyces > Streptomyces sp. NPDC085524. The sequence goes on along the minus strand of NZ_JBITTH010000006.1, from coordinate 245,136 downwards.
GATCGTGCCGGTCGGCAAGAACGGCTACGTCGACCTGTTCAACGGCGGCTGGGAGTCCGTCGACGTCATCGCCGACGTCACCGGCTACTTCACGAAGTCCGCGTCCAGCGGCTACACGCCGATGACGCCGTCCCGCTTCGTCGACACCCGAGAGGGCCTCGGTACGGCCAAGGGCCAGCTCGCCGGCCGCGGGTCCTTCACCACCCAGATCGGCGGCCTGCGCTCGGTGCCCCAGGGCATCAAGGCGGTGGCGCTGAACGTGACGGTGACCAACCCCCAGCAGTCCGGCCACCTGGCCGTCTACCCGGGCGGCGGGCCGGTCCCGGCCTCGTCCAACCTGAACTTCACCGCCGGCCAGACGATCGCCAACTCGGTGATCGTGCCCGTCTCCGCCGACGGCAAGATCAGCGTCTTCAACGGCGCCTGGGCCGCCACCGACGTCGTCGTCGACGTCGTCGGCTACTACAGCCCCGGCAGCACCGGCGCCTTCATGCCGATCGACCCGCAGCGCATGTTCGACACCCGCGAGCCGAACACCCCGTTCTCCGGGGCGCTGCCGGGCCGCCACTACATCCCGGCGGGCCTCTCGTACGAGGAGCCGAGCATCTCGGGCTTCGTGCTGAACACCACCGTCACGAACACCAACGGCAACGGGTACCTCGTCGTCGCCCCGGACCCGAACACGGTCGAGCAGTACGAGAACGGCACCGCGGTCCCCCCGCAGGCGCCGAACTCGTCGAACCTGAACTGGACGAGGGGCGCGACCGTCCCGAACCTGGTCCAGGCGAGCACCGGTACGACCGGCATCATCGACTTCTTCAACCAGGGCTGGGAGCAGACCGACCTCGTCGTCGACGTCTTCGGCTTCTACGACACGAAGTAGCACCCGGCAGGACCTTCACGACCCGCAGGGGCGGCACGCACACGCGTGCCGCCCCTGCGGCGTCGCCCGCCATGAGCGTGAAGCCGCCGGCGGTCCCCCCGACCCGGACCCGAACTCAGTCCCACTGCTCGTCGGCCAGCGAGGAGACCGGCTGCGGCTTGCCGATGACCGCCAGGGCGATGAAGAAGTTGATCTGGCCGATCGCGATGGTGAGGGTGGCCAGCGCCTTCTGGTCGTAGTGCTTCGCCACCTCGGCGTACAGCTCGTCGGAGACGCGCTCCTTGCCGTGCGGGGCGGGCTGGAGGGTGGCTTCGACCAGGGCGAGCGCGGCGCGCTCGGCGTCGTCGAAGTAGGGGGCGTCCTGCCAGGAGGAGACGGCGGTGATGCGCTCCTCGGACTCCCCGGCCTTGCGCAGGAAGGCGGTGTTCAGGACGGTCAGGTAGGTGTTGCCGACGATCTGCCCGGCGCGCAGGTGGACGAGGCTCATCGTGGTGCGCGGCACGGAGCGGTTGCCCGTCGCCCGGAACAGGGCGGCGCTGATGTCGGCGAGCTCGGGGACGAACTCGCCCGGGTTCGGCATCCGCGAGATGTGGGTCTTCGTCATGGCTGCTGCTCTCCTTCTGGCCGCCGGTCTGGCGTCCACACAGCACTGACGTATGCGGGCGCACCGATGTGACAGCGATCCGGAAATGATTTCCGACGGTCTCCGCGAACGCCGACGGGGGCGGGCGCGCGATGTGCGCGGCCCGCCCCCGTCACGGGGTGCTGCCTAGAGGAACGAGTTGATCTCGATCGTCTCGGTGCGGCCCGGGCCGACGCCGATCGCGGAGATCGGGGCGCCCGACATCTCCTCCAGGGCCTTCACGTACGCCTGCGCGTTCTTCGGCAGGTCGGAGAAGGTCTTGGCCTTGGTGATGTCCTCGGACCAGCCGGGGAGGTTTTCGTAGATCGGCTTCGCGTGGTGGAAGTCCGTCTGCGAGTACGGGAGCTCCTCGACGCGCTTGCCGTCGATCTCGTACGCGACGCAGACCGGGATCTCCTCCCAGCCGGTCAGCACGTCCAGCTTGGTGAGGAAGAAGTCCGTCAGGCCGTTGACGCGGGTCGCGTAGCGCGCGATCGGGGCGTCGAACCAGCCGCAGCGGCGGTCGCGGCCGGTGGTCACGCCACGCTCGCCACCGATGCGGCGCAGGTCCTCGCCGTCCTGGTCGAACAGCTCGGTCGGGAACGGGCCGGCGCCGACGCGGGTCGTGTAGGCCTTCAGGATGCCGATGACGCGGCTGATCTTCGTCGGGCCGACACCGGTACCGGTGCAGGCGCCGCCCGCGGTCGGGTTCGACGAGGTGACGAAGGGGTACGTGCCGTGGTCGACGTCGAGCAGGGTGCCCTGGCCGCCCTCGAAGAGCACGACCTTGTCCTCGTCCAGCGCGTTGTTGAGGATCAGGGTGGTGTCGGCGACATAGCCCTTGATCTGGTCCGCGTACTGGAGCATCTCCTCCACGATCGCGCCGGCCTCGATGGCGCGACGGTTGTAGAGCTTCGCGAGGAGCTGGTTCTTGCCCTCCAGCGCCGCTTCGACCTTCTGGGTGAGGATCGACTCGTCGTAGAGGTCCTGGACGCGGATGCCGACGCGGTTGATCTTGTCCGCGTACGTCGGGCCGATGCCGCGGCCGGTCGTACCGATCTTGCGCTTGCCGAGGAAGCGCTCGCCGACCTTGTCGAGGGTGACGTTGTACGGCGTGATCAGGTGCGCGTTGCCGCTGATGAGCAGCTTGGAGGTGTCGATGCCGCGCTCGTTCAGGCCGCGCAGCTCGGAGAGCAGGACGGCCGGGTCGACGACGACGCCGTTACCGATGACAGGGGTGCATCCGGGGGAGAGGATGCCGGAAGGGAGAAGGTGCAGCGCGTACTTCTGGTCGCCCACGACGACCGTGTGGCCGGCGTTGTTGCCACCCTGGTAGCGCACTACATAGTCAACGGATCCACCGAGCAGGTCGGTGGCCTTTCCCTTGCCCTCGTCACCCCACTGAGCTCCGAGCAGCACAAGAGCGGGCACAGGCGTACACCTCTTCCGGATGGGGCATGTCCAAGGTCAGGGGGCGTACGACGATGTACACCGCAGGCTGAGCCGTCGGACCGGTACCCCGGAATAGACGAAGGCCCTGGCGCAATAGCGCAAGGGCCTCTTGCACAAAGATGCTACCCGAGGAAGGACCGAGGTGTCGGCTCCAGAGCCCACCATGAGCCACGCGGGCGCGCCGGTAGGCGGCCTGCTCGTGCTCGTCGACCCGGTCGCCCGCCGTCTTGACGGCGAGTCCGTGCGGATCGCGAAGGATGTGTTGTCAGCGGGCGCGGCGGCGAAGATCTGCCTTCCCGACTCCAGGGAGGAGTTCGCGCGGGCCCTTGCCCGCCGGGGTCAAAGGCAGCCGGTGATCGTGGGCGACGACCGGGCGCTGGTGCGTGCCGTCGGGCTGCTGCACCGGGAGCGGGCGCTGGCGGGCGGGGCGGTTTCCCTGATCCCGGTGGGGCCCGTGGGGTCCCTGGTGCTGGCGAAGTCGCTCGGCGTGCCGCTTTCGGCCGTTGCTGCGGCGCGGGCGGTCCTGGACGGTGTGGTCCGGGTCCGTGACCTGCTGGTCGACGACAGCGACGGGGTGGTGCTGGGAGACCTGCGGATCGCCTCGCCCGAGCGGTCGGGGGCCCGCCCGGCGGCGCCGTCGGTGTGGAACGCGTACCGCTCGCTCGTCCGCACCCTGGTGCGCCCGCCCGCGGGCGGCGGGCTGCGGGTGGAGGCGGACGGGGTGCTGCTGGCGGACCTGGACGAGCCGGTGCTCGACGTGTCGGTGGCGGCGCGGGAGGGTCTGGCGGAGGTGGTGGTCCGGGCCGGCTCGGGCTCCGGGCCGGGCGGTACGGGCGGGCCGCGGGTGGCCCGGGTGCGGTCGGTGACGGTGTCGGGGGCGGACTTCCGCTACCGGGCGGACCAGGCGGTCACCGGCCCGGTCAGGCGGCGCACCTGGACCCTGCGGCCGGGTGCGTGGAGGCTGACGGTGCCGCGGCAGGGGTGACCGTCGGGCTCGCCGGGCCTGCTCGGGGCCCGGGGGGAGGCCGGTCGGGGGCGCCCCGGTGGGCTGTTCGGGGCCCCGGGGCGTCTTCTCGGGGCCCCGGGGTCAGGCGCCCAGGTTCAGGGTGGCGCGGTGGGTGCGCCAGCGGTCCATCAGGCCGAGGAGTTCCTTCTGCATGAACTCGAAGAACTCCGCCGTCTCCGCGACCCGCGCCCCCGCCGGGGAGTCGGCGCCCAGGCTCGCCGCCCCGTCGCGCAAGGTCTTCTCCCACAGGGTCAGGACCTGGTCGCGCCGGGTGAAGGTCTCGTACCAGAGCTCGTCGTGCAGCACGTACCGGTCCCGCCGGGAGCCCGGCTCGCGCTCGCGGCTGACCATGCTGACCTGGGTCAGATAGGACACGGCCCCCGACACCGCGGCCGGGCTGATGCGCAGCGCCTCGCCCAGCTCGGCCGAGGTCATCGCGCCGCTGTCGCTCGCCAGCAGCTGCGCGAAGACGCGCGCCGCCATCCGCTGCATCCCCGCGTCGGTCAGCTGTGCGGCGAACCGTTCCACGAAGCGGGAGACCGCTTCCTCGTCCCGTGCCGTCGGTACTGCCATCTCTTCCGCCACCCTCCAAACTTTATACGATTCCTTAAGTTCACAAATTTGTGAAAGTCGCGTACGTTCGGAAGCATGACGAAGGCCATCAGGGTCGCCGGACTCCGCAAAGCGTTCGGCCGCACCCACGCACTGGACGGACTCGACCTCGCGGTCACCACCGGCGAGGTCCACGGCTTCCTCGGCCCCAACGGAGCCGGCAAGTCCACCACCATCAGGGTCCTGCTGGGCCTGCTGCGCGCCGACTCCGGCACCGCCGAACTCCTCGGCGGGGACCCCTGGGCCGATGCCGTCCCCCTCCACCGACGCATCGCCTACGTCCCCGGCGACGTCACCCTGTGGCGCAACCTCTCCGGCGGCGAGGTCATCGACCTGTACGGACGCCTCCGCGGCGGCCTCGACCGGGCCCGCAGGGCCGAGCTCACGGAGCGCTTCGAGCTCGACCCCACGAAGAAGGGGCGCACGTACTCCAAGGGCAACCGGCAGAAGGTCGCCCTCGTCGCCGCCTTCGCCTCGGACGCCGAACTGCTCATCCTCGACGAGCCCACCTCCGGCCTCGACCCGCTCATGGAGGAGGTCTTCCAGAGCTGCGTCGCCGAGGCGCGCGCCGCCGGGCGCACGATCCTGCTCAGCTCGCACCTCCTCAGCGAGGTCGAAGCCCTCTGCGACCGGGTCAGCATCATCCGCAAGGGCCGCACGGTGGAGACCGGCACCCTCGCCGAACTGCGCCACCTCACCCGTACGTCCATCAGCGCCGAGCTCGCCGGCCCGCCCAACGGCCTCGCGCACCTGCCGGGCGTCCACGACGTCGAGGTGCAGGGGCTGAAGGTCCGCCTCCAGGCCGACACCGACAAGCTGGACGCCGTACTGCGGTCCCTCACCGCCTCCGGGGTGCGGTCGCTGACCTCTACACCGCCCACCCTCGAGGAGCTCTTCCTGCGCCATTACACCGAGAGCGCGGAAGAGGCGGCGCGATGAACGCCGCGACGAAGAACGGCCGGCTGGCGGGCACCGGAGCCCTGCTGAGGCTGGCCCTGCGCCGCGACCGCGTGATGATGCCGGTCTGGGTCCTGGGCACCACCCTGCTGGTGGCGAGCATGCCGGGCGCACTGGGGAGCGTGTACGCCACTGCCGCCGAACGCGCCGCGGCCGCCGCCTCGATGAACGCCAACAGCTCGATGCGCGCCATGTACGGGCCCGTCTTCAGCGACTCCCTCGGCGGCCTGACCGCCTGGCGCGCCGGTGTCTACGGGGCGGTCCTCGCGGCCGCCATGAGCCTGGTCATCGTCATCCGGCACACCCGCGAGGAAGAGGAGACGGGCCGTCAGGAGCTGCTCTCCGCAGCCATGGTGGGGAGGCGGGCGCCGCTGACCGCGGCCCTGCTCGCCGCGTTCGTCGCCAACACCTGCGTGGCCCTGCTCGTCACGCTCGCCCTCGCCGGGCAGGGCGCGCGCGGCGCGCTCGCCCTCGGGGCGGCCCTCGCGGGCACCGGCATGCTCTTCGCGGGCACGGCGGCCATCGCCGCCCAGCTGACCGAGAGCGCCCGCGCCGCGAAGGGGCTCACGGCCGCCGTGCTGGGCGCCGCCTTCGTGCTGAAAGCGGCGGGAGATGCGGGCACGGCGGGCGGGACCTCACCGCTGACCTGGCTCTCGCCGCTCGGCTGGGTGGAGAACGTACGGGCCTTCGCCGCGACCCGCTGGTGGGTGCTCGCCCTGCTCGCCGCCGCCGTCGTCGTGCAGGCGGGCGCGGGCTACGCCCTCGCCGGACGGCGTGACCTGGGCATGAGCTTCCTCCCCGCCCGGCCCGGGCCCGCCGAGGGGCGGCTGGGCACGGCGGGCGCGCTGGCCTGGCGGCTCCAGCGGGGCGGCGTCATCGGCTGGAGCGCGGGCTTCCTGATCGCCGGGATCGTCTTCGGCGGGATGGCGGACGGCGCGGCCGACCTGGTCGGCGGCAACGAGAAGACCCGGGAGATCATCGAGCGGATGGGCGGGCAGAGCGGGCTCACCGACGCCTTCCTCGCCACGATGGCCGGGATGTTCGGGATGGTCGCCGCCCTGTACATCGTCGCCTCGGTGCTGCGCCTGAGCGGCGAGGAGTCGGGGCAGCGCGCCGAACCGCTGCTGGCGAACGCGGTCGGCAGGCTCCGCTGGGCCGGCGGCCACCTGGCCGTGGCCTTCGGCGGGTCGGCGCTGATCCTGCTGCTGGCGGGGCTCGGCCTGGGCATCGGGCACGGGCAGGACCTGCCGGGCACGATCGGCGCCACCCTCGCGCAGCTCCCGGCGGTCTGGGTGATCGGAGCCCTCGCCGCGCTGCTGTACGGCGCGGCCCCCCAGTACGCCGCGGCCGCCTGGGCGGTCGCCGGGACCGCGCTCGCCCTCGGCTGGATCGGTCCCGCGCTGAACCTCCCGCAGTCCGTCCTGGACCTCTCGCCCTTCGCCCACCTGCCGAAGCTCCCGGGCGCACAGTCCCCGGCCTGGGCCCCGCTGCTGACCCTGACGGCCCTGGCGGTCGCCCTGACGGCCGTCGGCCTCGCGGCCCTGCGCCGCCGCGACCTCCCGGCCTGAGCCGTCCCCTCCCGTGGTCAGAACTCGACCAGCAGCCGCTCCAGCCCCCGGATGACGTAGCCGTCCCGCCACCGAGGCTCCTCGACGAGCCGCAGCGGCGGGACCCCGTCCGCCAGCAGCGCCCCGAACGAGGCCTCCAGCTCCCGGCGCGCGAGCGGCGCCCCCAGGCAGTAGTGGATGCCTGCCCCGAAACTCAGGTGCGGATTGTCGGCCCGATCGAGGTCCAGGACATCGGGGTCGGCGAACCGCGCGGGATCACGGTTCGCGGACCCGAAGAGCAGCGCGACCTCGGCCCCGCGGGGGACGACCGTGTCCCCGATCCGGATCTCGTCGAGCACCCAGCGTTCGAACATCTGCAGGGGCGTGTCGTAGCGCATGAGTTCATCCACAGCTGTGGACAACTTTTCGGGATTCCGCCTGAGGTCCGCCAGCTGAGCCGGATTGCGGAACAGCGCCCACCACCCGTTGACGGTCGTGTTGACCGTCGCCTCGTGACCTGCGTTCAGCAGCAGCACGCAGGTGGAGATCATCTCCTGCTCGCTGAGCCGGCCCTCGTCATCGTGGGCGGCGATCAGTCCGGAGATCAAATCCTCCCCGGGCCGCGCCCGCCGTTCGGCGATCAGGCCCCGCAGGTAGGAGCTGAACTCCACGCTCGCCCGCACCGCGCGCCGTGCCGTCTCCTCGTCCGGCCGGAGCTCGAACATCCCGCAGATGTCCGCGGACCAGGGCCGCAGCAGCCCCCGGTCCCCCTCCGGCACCCCCAGCAGCTCCGCGATCACCGCCACCGGCAGCGGCTCGGCGACGGCGGTGAGCAGATCCCCGCCCCCGTCCGCGAGCAGCTGCTGCACCAGCCCCTCGGCGAGGCTCCGCACGGCGGGCACGAGCCGCTCCACCGTGCGCGGGGTGAAGGCCTTCGCCACGAGCCTGCGCACCCGCGCGTGCGCGGGATCCTCCAGGTCCAGCAGCCCGTTGCCGTTGAGCACGTGGAAGGGCTCGTGTTCCGGCGGCGGGGCCTCACGGCCGAACTCCTCGTGCGAGAACCGGTGCAGATAGGTCCGCCCCAGCCGCCGGTCCCGCAGCAGCGAGCTCACGTCGTCGTAGTGCGGCACCAGCCACTGCCCGGTGGCCTCCCACCACAGGGCCCGCCCCTGCTCCCGCAACTCCCGGTACGCCGGATAAGGATCGGCGACGAACCCTGCGTCCCACGGATCAAAGACCATCCCCGCACCCTACGACGGGGTGACCAGCCTGGTCTCGTAGGCGAACACTGCCGCCTGGGTGCGGTCCCGCAGGCCCAGCTTCACCAGGATCCGGCTCACATGGGTCTTGATCGTCGACTCGGCGACCACGAGCCGGTCCGCTATCTCCGCATTGGACAGTCCCTGCGCGATCAGCACCAGCACCTCCGTCTCCCGCTCCGTCAGCTCCCCGACCCCCGCCGGATCGGTGAACCGGCGCGCCTGCGAGAGCTTCGAGAACTCCGCTATCAGCCGCTTGGTCACCGACGGCGCCAGCAGCGCCTCCCCGGCCGCCACGACCCGCACCCCGTCCGCCAGCTGACGGGCCGACGCGTCCTTGAGCAGGAACCCGGAGGCCCCGGCCCTGAGCGCCTGGTACACGTACTCGTCGAGGTCGAAGGTCGTCAGGACCAGCACCTTCGCGTCCACCGCTCCGGGAGTCGCAGCCGCGGCCACGATCTCCCGCGTCGCCTCGAGCCCGTTCATCTCCGGCATCCGGATGTCCATCAGCACCACGTCCGGCCGGAGCGCCGCCACTTGCGCGACGGCCTCCCGGCCGTCGACGGCCTCGCCGACCACCTCGATGCCCTCCATGGCATTGAGCAGGACGGAGAACCCCTCGCGGACCATCATCTGGTCGTCGGCGATCAGTACTCTGATCGTCATGCCGGGCCCTCCTCCGGCGCCGCCGGCACCGGACGGTTCGGCACGGGTATGAACACCGCCACCTCGTACCCTCCTGCGGCCGTCGGACCGACCGTCATCTCGCCCTCCAGCATGGCCACCCGTTCCCGCATCCCGGTGATCCCGTGCCCCGCCCCGGGCGAAGGCCGCACGTCCCCGGTCGGCGCCTCATTGACGATCCGTATCCCCAGCCCGCCCAGTACGTAGCTGACATCCACCCCGGCCGCCGCGCCCGGCGCGTGCCGCAGCGTGTTGCTCAGGGCCTCCTGGATGATCCGGTACGCCGACAGCTCCACCCCCTGCGGCAGCTCCCGCACCGCACCCGTCACCGTCTTCTCCACGCTCAGCCCCGCCTCCCGCACATTGGCCAGCAGCCCGTCCAGCGAGGCCAGCGTCGGCTGCGGGGCGTCCGGCGCCTCGTAGTCCGCGGAGCGCACCACACCGAGCACCCGCCGCAGCTCGGTCAGGGCCGCCACCGCGTTCTCCCGGATGGTGGCGAACGCCGCCTCCAGCTCCGGCGGCGGGTTCTTCACCCGGTACGGCGCGGCCTCCGCCTGGATCGCCACCACCGACATGTGGTGGGCCACCACATCGTGCAGTTCCCGCGCGATCGTCGTCCGCTCCTCCAGCAGCGTCCGCTTGTCCCGCTCGACCGCGGTGACCTCCTGCTGCGCGCTCACCTCGGCCCTGGCATGCCGGCGTATCTGGATGCTGGCGGCGATCACCAGGGCGAAGGCCGAGGTCACCGCCATCTCGGGCAGATTCGTCCCGAGCCCGTACCCGTTCCTGAAGAGGAGCGAGACGGAGAAGCCCAGGGCGAGGGTCAGCGTCCACATCCAGGCCGCCACCCGCGGCCCGGTCCGCAGGGTGACGAGGACCATCACGGCGATGTAGGCGAGGAAGCTGCCGGGGGTCCACGGCCAGCTCTGGTCACTGCCGAGCGCTGCGAACACCAGCGTCAGCGCGACGGCCGCCCACCACGCGGCCACCGGCCGGACCAGCGTCATCAGGACCGGGGCCGCGGCCATCATCCCCATCAGCAGTTCGCCGGCATCCCCCAGGTAGCTCGACTGCGAGCCCGCCGTGAACACGATGACGAAGAGGGCCAGCGCCCCCACCATCGCGTACCGCGACCACGGGAAGTATCCGCGTATCGCCCGGGGAAGGCGCCGCATGAAACGCCCGGGCGCCTCCTGGAGCGGCAGCGGCCGGTAGGCGAAGGCATCGGTGACGAGGTCCTGGCGAAGGGTCTCGATCACCCCCGATGCCAGTCGGAACTCGGGTGTCCGGGCTGTCCCCCCGGTGGTCGTATCGGTCATGGCAGAACCGTAGGTCCGCGGCCCCGTAGCCCGCGTCGCCGCAGATGGGGATTTCCCGGCGTCCCTCTCAGGTACTACCCGGGGCAGATCAGTAGCCCGCTGGACGGACCAGGCCCGTCTCGTACGCGAACACCGCCGCCTGGGTGCGGTCCCGCAGGCCCAGCTTCACCAGGATCCGGCCCACATGGGTCTTCACCGTCTGCTCCGCCACGGTCAGGTGCGCCGCGATCTCCGCATTGGACAGGCCCTGGGCGACGAGCGACAGCACCTCCGTCTCCCGGCCGGTCAGCTCGTCGATCCGGGCCCGCGACGGCGCACGCGGCGCTCCCAGCCGTGAGAACTCGGTGATCAGCCGCTTCGTGATGTTCGGCGAGAGCAGCGCCTCCCCGGCCGCGACCACCCGCACCGCCTCCGCGAGCTGGTCCGCCGACGCGTCCTTGAGCAGGAATCCGGAGGCACCGGCCCGCAGGGCCTCGTACACGTACTCGTCGAGGTCGAAGGTGGTCAGCACGAGCACCTTCACCTCGGCACCCGGGACGCCGGTGATGACGGATGTGGCCTCGATCCCGCCCATCCCCGGCATGCGGATGTCCATCAGGACCACGTCCGGTGCCAGTTCGGCGACCTTCGCCACCGCATCGGCCCCGTCCACGGCCTGCCCGACCACCTCGATGTCCGGCTGGGCATTGAGGAGCACGGTGAAGCCCTGCCGGACCATCATCTGGTCGTCGGCGATCATCACCTTGATCGGGGTGGTCATGAGTTCCTCTTCGTCTCGGGGGAGGAGCCGCCGGGCAGGGCCGGCGCATCCATCGGCAGCACCGCGGTCACCTCGTACCCGCCTTCGGGACGTGGGCCGGCGGCCAGTTCGCCCCCCAGCATGCCTGCCCGCTCCCGCATCCCCAGCAGCCCGTGGCCCGCGCCGGGCGAGGTCGGGGCCGACCGGGTCGGCGCGGAGTTGGCGACGCACAGGTGCAAATCCCGCGGCCCGTAGGCGATACCGACCTCCACCCGCGAACCGGGTGCGTGTCGCAGGCAGTTGCTCAGCGCCTCCTGGACGATGCGGTAGGCGGTCAGTTCCACACCCGGCGTCAACGGCCTGCGCACACCGGCCACTTCCACGGCGACCTCCAGTCCGGCCCCCCGCACGTTGTCCACGAGGCCGTCCAGCTCGGCGAGGGTGGGCTGCGGATGATGCGGGTTCGCCGGATCGTCCGGCTGCTCCGAGCGCAGCACGCCCAGCACCCGGCGCAGTTCCGTCAGGGCCTCCAGCGCGTTCTCCCGTATGCCCGCCAGGTTCTCCTTGAGCTCCTCGGACGGGTTCTCCACGAGGTGCGGGGCGACCTGGGCCTGGATGGAGATGACGGACATGTGGTGCGCGACGACGTCGTGCAGCTCGCGCGCGATCCGGCTGCGCTCCTCCAGCAGGGTGCGCCGGGCCCGCTCCTCCTCGGTGAGGGTCTCCTGCTCGACCAGCTCGCCGCGGGCCAGCCGCAGGGCGCGCAGCGCGTAGCCGAGGAGGCCGACGAAGCCGAAGAGGAGAGCGGTGCTGGGGATCGTGGTCGCGCTGTGGTCCGGCTTGAAGAACAGCTCGGCGAGCCCGGCGAGGGCCAGCGGGACGAGGGTGACGCCGACGGTCACCCGGGCCGGAACCCTGAGGGCGACCAGCAGCACCAGCGGGGCGAACGCGAACATCCCGCCCGGCATCCAGGGCCAGGACTGCCCCTGCCCGACCTGGTCGTGTATCTCCCAGCCGATGAGGCCCGCGCAGAGCAGGCCGAGCCACCACGCCGCGATCGGGCGGAACAGCGCGAGGACGATGGAGACGCCCGTCCCGATCGCGAGCACCAGCGGCGGCCCGCCCGTGACGTGGTAGTGGTCCTGGAGCTGCTCCGTGGTGAGGAAGCCGAAGAACAACGCCAGGTAGACGACCAGCACATGGGGCAGCCGGGCCAGCCAGCGCGGCCGGGACAGCGGGGGAAGCGGATCCCGCCTCAGGGTGGACAGTTCCGCCGCCACCGTCAGCAGGCGCGACCAGCGGTCCCCGCGGGCACCGCCCTCGCCGCCTCCCCGGGCGCTGCCGGGATGCGAACGGTCGGTCGGGGGCGCGGGCTGTCTGATCACACCGGCCAGCCTAGACATGGGCGACTCCCTTGCCGGAGGAGCGGGCGAGCGGGACGCGGCGCTCACGGGCGGTGCCGGAGGCCGGGGCGGCACGGTCCGGTCGCCGGCGGGGACGAGAACCCTGTTCGTAGGTGCGGAACGCGGCCCAGCAGAGGGTCAGCGCCGCGGCGAACACCGGCAGCCACAGCAGGCGGACCGCTATCCAGCCCGGGGAGCCGGGCACCGTGTGCAGCCCCGGGAGATCGGCCGATACGAGCAGCCCGAGGGAGGTGACGGCCATCATGGCGGTCTGGTGCCACAGGAAGACCGTCATGGCGGAGAGGTTCACCAGGGCCACCTTCGCCCAGGCAGTGGGCCGCCGCATCGCCCGTGCCAGCGGCTCGCGCACGAGCAGCGCCAGCCCGCACTGGGCCAGGCCGAAGGCGACCGCGGCGAGCGTCGGCGGGTTCAGATTCGACACCGCGGCCCCGGGGACCCCCACCATGGACGCCGGGTACCCGCCCCAGAGCACCAGCGCGGCCGTGGCCGCGGCCCCCGCGCCCAGGAGCAGGGCCGGCGAGCGGCGGCCGCCGAACGAGCCCGAGGCCCAGGCGGCGCCCAGCGCGTAGGGGACGAGCCAGCCGGCCCCCACGTTCACCCAGCCGGCCCACTCGGGCCCGCCGAAGCCGAACCTCCACACATCCACGCCCGCCACCACGGCCAGCGGCCACACCGGGCCGAGCCGCGCCACCAGGGGGGTCGCCGCCGTGAGCGCCGCGAACACCAGCAGGAACCACAGCGGCGACAGGACCAGCCTGAGCAGCGTCCGTACGGTGTCCAGCTCCACCCCGCCGACCAGCATCCCGGCCCCCACCACGGCCCACAGCACGAGCACGGCCGCGACCGGCCGGAAGAGCCTCCCCAGCCGCTGCCCCACCCACGTGCGGTACGAGCACCCACGGGCCCGCGCCGAGGCGTAGCCCTTGGCGGCGACGTGACCGCCGACCAGGAAGAAGACGGCCAGGGTCTGGAACACCCAGGACACCGGTGCCAGCCACGGCATGTGCGCCAGCGGACTCGTGGTGCTCAGACCGCCGTCGGCGGTGGTCAGCGCGGTGACGAGCCAGTGCCCGAGGACCACGCCCAGGATCGCGACGGCCCGCAGTGCATCCACGCTCCGGTCCCGGTCGGCAGGGGTGTCCGCATCGATCCCGGCGGCCAGAACGCCCCAGCGGGCGCGGAGCTCACGCATGGCGGCCCTCCGGGGCGGTCGTGGGCGCGGAGGTGCCGGAGCCGGAGCCGGCGGAGCCGAGGACGATCGCGGCCAGGCTGTCGAGGGACTCGGTGCCCGGCTTGAGGTAGTCGCTGTGCCCGCCGGAACCGGCGGCGAACGGCCGCGCTCCGAAGGCGGGGTCGACGGGATCGGCGCCGAAGCCGATCGAGCCGAGCCGGACGTGCGGGACATCGGCGATCCAGTCCCCGCCACCGCGCCCGGCCCAGACGCGGGCGCCCGTCGGCAGCTCACCGGCCGATGCGGCTCCCGTGCCCGGGCTGCCGAACAGTGCGAGGTCGGTGACCGCGGGCCCGGTCGGCGTACGGGCGCAGACCACGGAGCCGTACGAATGGCAGAGCAGCGAGAGCTGCGCCCCGGGCGCAGCCATGCGGTTCAACCGGTCCAGGAAGGGGGCCAGTTCGGCCGCGGCCTCGTCCGCGCGGCCGGCGGTCAGCACGGTCGTGCTGACCGTGCCGGGGGTGTCGTACCCGAGCCAGGCGACCACGGCGGAGCGCGGATGCTCGGCCTGGAGGCGCTGCTGAAGGGCGACAGCCCCGGCACGGAACCTTGGGTAGGTGTCCAGGGTCGTATCGGAGCCGGGCACCAGAACGGCGATCCGGTCCGCGGTCTCCAGCTCCCCGAGCACCTCGACCGCCCTGCCCCTGCCGCGGCCGTCGAAGGCGAGGAACTGAGCGGTCCCGGCCGCCTCCATGGTGCGGAGCTTGGCGGCCCGGCCCGTCCGGCCTGCCTCCTCGGCCATCCGGGCCGCCTCGGCGATACCGGCCCGGTTGGCCGCGTACCGGCTGTGCGGTGCGGCATCCGCGGCGAACGCCGCGGGCGGGGGAGCGGGAACGTCGGCGGAGGCGGCGGCGGAGACGGGGAGCGCGACGGCCGCGGCGACCAGCGCGGCCAGCAGGGTGCGACGCGCACGGCCGTTGCCGCGCCGTGCCGTGCTGATGCGGGGGTCGGCCGATGCGGTGGTGTCCGGCCTCCCCGTCGTGCCGGTCCTTCGCGCCGTTCCCGTCGTCCGCCCCGCCATGGTGTCTTCCTTCGGTCCGGAAGAGCCCTCGGCGCCCTTCTCTTGATCCGAAGTTAGAAATCGGGGCCCGTCGTCGGCGTCACGCTGGGGAGCCGTGTTTGTGCGTAGCTCTCAGGTATGACAGGGGCTACCTGAGAGCTCCAAGCCCCCGCGGGCAGCGCCCTGTTGGAGCCGCCGGACCGGACCCCCGCGCCCGCCTCAACCGCCGACGGGGCCGGAGGGGCCGGACGGGCCAGAGGGGCCAGAGGGGCCGGCGGGGTCGGACAGGCCAGACAGGCCAGCGGGGCCGGACACGCCAGAGGGGCCGGACGGGCCGGACGGGTCGGAGACGTCGGAGCCGCCGGCCGCGTCCGCTGCCGTGGAGGCGTGGTCCACCGCGTCCAGGGCCGCCGAGAGGCGTTCCAGGACCCGGGCTGTCTCCGCGAAGGCGGCTGCGCCCAGTTTTGCTTCCAGGCGGGTGGCCAGGGAGGCGTGGCCCGGGTCGATGCGGGCGACGGCCGCGCGGCCCGCTTCCGTGGGGCGGAGCAGCTTCGCCCGGCGGTGGGCCGGGTTCGGGGCGTACTCCGCCAGGCCCTTCGCGGCCAGCAGGTCCGCGATGCGCTGGACGCTCTGCCGGGTGATGCCCATCTCGCGGGCGATGCCCGCCACCGGGAGGGGCTCGCGCAGCACTGCGCCCAGCACCTGCCACCAGGCCGCGGTCAGCCCGGCCGGCCGGGCCAGCTCCTCCGACAGGGCGAGGAACTGGCCGTTCAGCCGGAACACCCCGAGGGCGGTGCGGCTCAGCAGGTCCTGGCGGGCCCGCGGGGACCCGGACTCAGGCATCGCCCGACTCCGCGGCCGCCATCAGCACGGGGTGCGCGCTCTCGTCCGAGTCGTGGAAGAGCCGGTACCACGCGTCCAGCACGTCCGGCTTGTAGACGTCCAGGCGCGCGAAGACCTCCCGGGCGAAGGCCACCGGCTCCGTCGGGCCCGCCGTGATCAGGTCCCCGTCCGTGACCGCGTCGGCCTCGACGTAGCACTCGGCGCCCCCGTACCCCGGCTGCGGCGCCAGGTAGAAGGAGGCCGCGCTCGTGTGGGCCCGGCCGTCCAGTACGCCCGCCCGCGCGAGCCCGGCGGTGGCCCCGCAGATCGCCGCGACCGGGACCCCGGCGGCCAGGAACTCCGCCGCCTTCGCCGCGAACGGCGCCAGCTCGTCGCCCTCGTCCCACAGGGCCGCGCCGGTGAGGATCAGCAGCGACGAGTCCTGCGGCCGCAGCTCGGCCAGCGCCATGTCGGGGAGGACCCGCACGCCGCCCATGGTGGTCACCGGCTGCCCGGCGGCCGGGCCGACGGTGCGGATCCGGTGGCCGCGCTGGGTGAGGTGGGCGGTGGTGTGGCCGGTCTCCCAGTCCGCGTACGTGTCGTAGACCGCGAGGTGGACCGGCTTCCGGACCGGCTTCCGCCCGGAATCGCGCTCCGCTGCGTGCTCCGGTGCCTGTGCCGCTGCGTGCTCCGGTGCCTGTGCCGCTGCGTGCGCCGACGCCTGCTGCGAAGCGTGCCCGGATCCGTGCGTCGTCTCGTTCATGTTCTTCGCCTCCGGTGAGGTGCGAGAGGGACAAGAGGTATGAGAAGCAACCGACTGCCTTATGACAGCATTCTGTCGTATCGACAGAATGCTGTCAATCAAGGAATCCGGCGGTGCGGCGCAGACAGACTGCCGAGACCCGCCCCCCACCCCCATACAGTCCGCCGATATCCCTCCCCACCTGCGCACTTCTAGCGTGACGACATGACCCCTCATGCCGCCCCGCACACCCTTGCCGAAGTCAAGGACGCCGACCGGAAGCACGTCTTCCACTCCTGGTCCGCCCAGGCCCTGATCGACCCGCTCGCCGTCGCCGGGGCCGAGGGGTCGTACTTCTGGGACTACGACGGCAAGCGCTTCCTCGACTTCTCCTCCCAGCTGGTCAACACCAACATCGGCCACCAGCACCCCAAGGTCGTCGCCGCGATCCAGGAGCAGGCCGCCCGGCTCTGCACCCTGGCGCCCGGCTTCGCCGTCGACGTCCGCTCCGAGGCCGCACGCCTCATCGCCGAGCGGACCCCCGGCGACCTCGACAAGATCTTCTTCACCAACGGCGGTGCCGAGGCCGTCGAGAACGCCGTCCGCATGGCCCGTCTGCACACCGGCCGCGCCAAGGTGCTCTCCACCTACCGCTCGTACCACGGCGCCACCGCCGCCGCGATCAACCTCACCGGCGACCCGCGCCGCTGGCCCTCCGACACGGCCGCCGCCGGCGTCGTGCACTTCTGGGGCCCGTTCCTCTACCGCTCGCCCTTCCACGCCACCACCGAGGCCGAGGAGTGCGAGCGCGCCCTCGCCCACCTCGCCGACACGATCGCCTTCGAAGGTCCGGGGACCATCGCCGCGATCATCCTGGAGAGCGTGCCCGGCACCGCCGGCATCATGACCCCGCCGCCCGGCTACCTCGCCGGCGTGCGCGAGCTCTGCGACCGCCACGGCATCGTCTTCATCCTGGACGAGGTCATGGCCGGCTTCGGCCGCACCGGCAAGTGGTTCGCCGCCGAGCACTGGGACGTCACCCCCGACCTGCTCACCTTCGCCAAGGGCGTCAACAGCGGTTACGTGCCGCTCGGCGGCGTCGCCATCTCCGGCGCCATCGCCGAGACCTTCGCCACCCGCCCCTACCCGGGCGGACTGACGTACTCCGGCCACCCGCTGGCCTGCGCCGCCGCCGTCGCCACCATCAACACGATGGAGGAGGAGGGCGTCGTCGAGCACGCCGCCCACCTCGGTGAGAACGTGATCGGCCCCGCGCTCGCCGAGATCGCCGAGCGGCACCCGTCCGTCGGCGAGGTCCGCGGGCTCGGCACCTTCTGGGCGCTGGAACTCGTACGGGACAAGAAGACGCGCGAGCCGCTCGTCCCCTACAACGCCGCCGGGGCGGACAACGCGCCCATGGCCGAATTCGCCGCGGCCTGCAAGGCCTCCGGCCTGTGGCCGTTCGTCAACATGAACCGCACCCACGTCGTGCCCCCGTGCACCATCTCCGAGGCGGAGGCGAAGGAAGGCCTGGCCATCCTGGACGAGGCGCTGACGGTCGCCGACCGGCACACCACGTCGGCCACGTCCGTGTAGCGGGCGGCCGGTGGGCGGTGGATCCGCATATCGACCGCCCACCGATCGGTTTCGGCCGCGCTGTCTGGCCTAAGGTGTCCGGAGTTCTACTACAGGAGACGGACCCTTATGCCAGGCAGTGGAGCTGTCACCCGCAACACGCTTCGCCAGCAGATCGCGGACGCGCTGCGTGACGAGGTGCTGGCGGGACGCCTGCCGCCGGGGACCGAGTTCACCGTCAAGCAGATCGCCGAGCAGTACGAGGTCTCGGCGACCCCGGTCCGCGAGGCGCTGGTAGACCTCTCGGCGCAGGGGCTGCTCGAACTGGTCCAGCACCGCGGTTTCCGCGTACGGATCTTCTCCGTGGACGACTTCCGCGGAATGGTCGAGGCCCGCTCGCTGGTCGTCGACGGGATATTCCGCCAGCTCGCCGAGCGGGGGACCGGATCCGGCTGCGGCGAGAAGCTCGTGTCCGTGCGCCGCCGGGCCGAGGAGGCGCAGAAGGCCGCGCGCAGCGGTTCACTCGAAGTGCTGATCGGCTACGACCTGCGCTTCTGGCGGGAACTGAGCGCGCTGGTCGGCAACGCCTACATCTCCGACTTCCTGCACCGGATCCGGGTGCAGTGCTGGGTCTTCGCCGTACCGCACCTCCAGCGCGATCCGCGGCTGCGGGACGCGCTGTGGGACGGGCACACCGACCTGGTGGACGCGGTGACGCTGGCGGACGCCGATGCGGTGCGGGGCATCGTGCACGCGTACAACCAGCACGGGCTGGACTGGGCCGCGAGGCTGTAGCCGGCCCGGGCGGCGCCGGGGCGGTGTCCGCGCGTGCCGGGGGCTGCGGCGGGCCTGCGCGGGGGCTTGCTTCGCCGAGGTTTTCCGCAGCCCTTCGCGGAGGGTGTTCGGCGCATTACTCTGGCCGGATCGGCGGCAACGACTGATCGGAGCCCGCGTGGCCTGTGACCTGTGGTTGGTCCCCCTTGTCGACGTGCTGTGCCACAGCCCCGACAACCCCTTCGCGGAAGAGATCGCCTCGTACGACAAGGCGCTGGGCGAGGCCGGACTGCCGTCCGTGCCGGTGTTCGCGTACATGCCGGGCCTGAGCGGGGACGTGGCCCCGGTGGCCGGCTTCGACTACGACGCCCTGCATTTCCTGAGGCGGGCGTACCTGCTCCAGCTCTGCGGGCTGCCGGTGACCCCGGTGGACGAGCTGGGCGGGGACTACGAGCAGCTCCTGGAGATGTTCGAGCCCACGGCGCAGCAGTCGCACCTGGTGTGGCACTACGACCACGCGGGGGCGTACGTCCCGGTGGACTTCGCGGCGCCGCTGGCCAATGAGGAGCTGCTCGCGGGGGGCGGGCCGCTGGGGTCCGCGCAGGGGCTGCTGCGGGAGCTGCTGTTCGTGGCGCCCTCCATCGGGATAGACCCGGGGAACCCGCCGGCGCCGCCGGCGCCGCCGGGGCGGCCGACGTCGCTGGAGGAGCCGGCGGGGCCGATTCCGTACGACGACAGTCCCTTCGCGCGGGAGCGGCACGTGTGGCTGGGGTTGCATGCGGCGGCCACGCGGAGCCTCGGGCAGGGCTCGATGATCATCTTCAGCTGAGGGCGGCCGACCCCGTGGGGTGCGGGGTGTGGGTGTGGGGTGGGGTGGGGTGCGTGCGGGTTCCGCTGCGCGGAGCTGCTCCCCGCCCCGCCCTTTCTCCGTTTCCCGGGGCTCCGCCCCGGACCCCGGTCCTCGAACGCCGGACGGGCTGGAGAGGCCCCGGACGGGCAGGGCAGGCCCCCGCGGGCCCCTCAGCGGGGCTGCTCCGGGGGGCGCTGGCGGGGCATGTTCGGGCGGGTGCCCGGGGGGAGGGGGAAGCGGGCCGGGGGGATGTACGCGTCCGGCCGCGAGCCGCCGCCGCCCAGCGACTGCATGACCAGCGGTGCGGGGCCCGAGCTGAACTCCACCATCCACTCCGCGGTCTCCGAGCGCACCAGCTCCGTCACGTCCTCCGAGAACCGCCGCAGCACCGTCAGGCAACGCTCCGCGGCCTCGCTGGCCGTGCCCTCCGTCGGGCCGAGCACCTCGCGCACGTTCTCCGAAGCCCAGTCGAACTGGAGGGTCTGCAGGCGCCGCTGCACGGCCTGCGCGGTGGCGACGTCCCGCATCCAGCCCGAGGTCAGGCCGAAGAACCGGTCGCAGGCCAGGCAGGCGGCGCCCAGCAGCAGCGCCAGGAAGCCGTACGAGGACGCGCCCGGGGCCGAGCCCGTCAGCTCCAGCAGCGGCATCGCGGCGCCCGTGATCGCCCCTGCGGCCGCGCCGACGCGCATCACCCGCGCACCACGGCGCTTCCACGCCCGGTCCGACAGGTACCACTCGGCGGTGCGCAGCGCGTCGGCCTCGACCCGCCGGTAGAGCTCGTCCAGCCGCTCCGCGGGCTCGCCCCAGTCGCCCAGGGGGAAGGGTCGGCCGGTGAGATCGCCCGCCGCCATCGGCCCGCCGCCTTCCTCCCGGGGATCCCGGGGTGGCCCCTCGGGCTGCATCTCCGGCTGGCTCACCCGGCACTCCCTCTGCCTGCGCTGACGTGTGGTGGTGCGCGTGTGCGCAATGGTGCGCATGCTCTTCCTACCTTCGAATGGCGCGCAGTGGGCGCCGAATCCCGGGATTTCCGCCCACAAGGAGGGCTCCATCAGGTACGTGTGCGCCCCGTCCCTCACTCGAAAGAGTTGGTCCTCACGGCGTAGGGCGCGGCGCGCGGGGAGCACGTAGGCTCGGATTGACCAAGCGTCCCGACGGTATGGAGTGAGTTACCTGTGATTCCCGGTGGTGGCCAGCCCAACATGCAGCAGCTGCTCCAGCAGGCCCAGAAGATGCAGCAGGACCTCGCCGCGGCCCAGGAGGAGCTGGCGCAGGCCGAGGTCGAGGGCCAGGCCGGCGGCGGTCTCGTCAAGGCGACCGTGACCGGCTCCGGCGAGCTGCGCGCACTGGTGATCGACCCGAAGGCCGTGGACCCGGACGACACCGAGACCCTCGCCGACCTGGTGGTGGCGGCGGTCCAGGCGGCCAACGAGAATGCGCAGGCGCTCCAGCAGCAGAAGCTGGGACCCCTCGCCCAGGGTCTGGGCGGCGGCGGGATCCCCGGCCTCCCGTTCTAGCACCGGTCGGTACCGGCCCGGTACCGACCGTCACAGACCAGCAAGCACCCGAGCCAGAGAAGCCGCAGAGAAAGAAGGCAGTCCGTTGTACGAAGGCGTGGTCCAGGACCTGATCGACGAACTGGGCAGGCTGCCCGGCGTCGGGCCCAAGAGCGCGCAGCGGATCGCCTTCCACATCCTGCAGGCCGAGCCCACCGACGTCCGCCGCCTCGCGCACGCGCTGCTGGAGGTCAAGGAGAAGGTCCGGTTCTGCGCGGTGTGCGGGAACGTGGCGCAGGAGGAGCGGTGCAACATCTGCCGCGATCCGCGCCGCGACACCACGGTCATCTGCGTCGTCGAGGAGCCGAAGGACGTCGTCGCGATCGAGCGGACGCGCGAGTTCCGGGGCAAGTACCACGTCCTCGGCGGCGCGATCAGCCCGATCGAGGGCGTCGGCCCCGACGACCTGCGCATCCGCGAGCTGCTGGCGCGGCTGGCGGACGGCGAGGTGACCGAGCTGATCCTGGCCACCGACCCGAACCTGGAGGGCGAGGCGACCGCCACCTACCTCGCCCGCATGATCAAGCCCATGGGCCTGAAGGTCACCCGCCTGGCCAGCGGGCTCCCCGTCGGGGGAGATCTGGAGTACGCGGACGAGGTCACGCTCGGGCGGGCCTTTGAAGGAAGGCGACTTCTCGATGTCTGACGCAACGCTGCACGCCCTGGGACAGGATCCGGACGACTTCGCGGCCTCGATCGCGGACCAGATCGAGTCCTTCATCGTCGCGGTCACCGAGGTCGCCAAGGGCGAGGACCCGGACAGCGCGGTGCCCTTCCTCCTCCTGGAGGTGTCCCAGCTGCTGCTGGCGGGCGGCCGGCTGGGCGCGTACCAGGACGTGCTCCCCGAGGAACGCTACGAGCCCGACCTGGGCCCGGAGCCGGACGTGGACGAGCTGCGCGAGCGGTTCGCGATCATGCTGGAGCCGGTCGACGTCTACTCCGAGGTCTTCGACCCGTACGAGCCGCGCAAGGCCCCGGTGGCGCACCGGATCTCCGACGACCTGGCCGACGTGGTCGCCGACCTGCGGCACGGGCTCATCCACCACCAGTCGGGCCGGATCACCGAGGCCCTGTGGTGGTGGCAGTTCTCGTACTTCACCAACTGGGGTCCGACGGCCTCGGCCACCCTGCGCGCCCTCCAGTCGCTGATCGCGCACGTGCGGCTGGACCAGCCGCTCGCCGCCCTGGACGGCCTGGACACGGACGAGGACCTGACCGAGGACGATCTGGCGGAGCAGGCGGGGCAGGTCATGGCGGAGGAACTGGGCGGTCTCGGCCGCAAGTAGCCGCCATTTGATCCTTTCGTCTCATGATGTGGTACGAGGCGGTCGGATCGCGGTCGCTCGTTAGACTGCACCAGCAATGAGACGGACTGAGCGAGGAGCGCACGTGGGCCTTGTCGTGCAGAAGTACGGAGGCTCCTCCGTAGCCGATGCCGAAGGCATCAAGCGCGTCGCCAAGCGGATCGTGGACACCAAGAAGGACGGCCACCAAGTGGTCGTCGTGGTTTCCGCGATGGGCGACACGACGGACGAGCTGATCGATCTCGCCGAGCAGGTATCCCCGATGCCGGCCGGGCGCGAATTCGACATGCTGCTGACCGCCGGAGAGCGGATTTCCATGGCCCTGCTGGCCATGGCGATCAAAAACCTGGGCCACGAGGCCCAGTCGTTCACCGGTAGCCAGGCAGGCGTCATCACCGACTCGGTCCACAACAAAGCGCGCATCATCGATGTCACGCCGGGCCGTATCCGCACCGCGCTGGACGGGGGCAACATCGCCATCGTCGCCGGCTTCCAGGGCGTGTCCGCGGACTCGAAGGACATCACCACCCTGGGCCGCGGCGGCTCGGACACCACCGCCGTGGCGCTCGCCGCGGCGCTGGACGCCGAGGTCTGCGAGATCTACACCGACGTCGACGGCGTCTTCACCGCGGACCCCCGCGTCGTGAAGAAGGCCAAGAAGATCGACTGGATCTCCTCCGAGGACATGCTGGAGCTCGCCGCCTCCGGTTCCAAGGTGCTGCTCCACCGCTGTGTCGAGTACGCACGCCGATACAACATCCCGATCCACGTCCGCTCGTCCTTCTCCGGACTGCGCGGAACCTGGGTCAGCAACGAACAGCCTCAAGGGGACGAGCAGGTGGAGCACGCCATCATCTCCGGAGTCGCTCACGACGTCTCCGAAGCCAAGATCACGGTCGTCGGCGTCCCGGACAAGCCGGGCGAGGCCGCGGCGATCTTCCGCGCCATCGCGGACGCCGAGATCAACATCGACATGATCGTGCAGAACGTGTCGGCGGCCTCGACGGGCCTCACCGACATCTCCTTCACGCTCCCCAAGGCCGAGGGCCACAAGGCCATCGACGCCCTGGAGAAGGCGAAGGGCCAGATCGGCTTCGACTCCCTGCGCTACGACGACCAGATCGGCAAGATCTCCCTGGTCGGCGCGGGCATGAAGACGAACCCGGGCGTCACCGCCTCCTTCTTCCAGGCGCTGTCCGACGCGGGCGTCAACATCGAGCTGATCTCGACCTCCGAGATCCGTATCTCGGTCGTGACCCGCCAGGACGACGTCAACGAGGCCGTCCGCGCCGTGCACACGGCCTTCGGCCTGGACTCCGACAGCGACGAAGCCGTCGTCTACGGAGGCACCGGACGATGACCTCCGCCCGGTCCTCCGGCCCGGCGCTCGCCGTGGTCGGGGCGACCGGAGCGGTCGGCACCGTCCTGCTCCGGATGCTCTCCCTGAGGGCGGACGTCTGGGGCGAGATCCGCCTGATCGCCTCCGCGCGTTCGGCCGGCCGCATGCTGGCCGTCCGTGCGGAGGAGACCGAGGTGTTCGCCCTCACCGAGGACGCCTTCGACGGCTTCGGCGTGGGCGACGTCGCCCTCTTCCTGACCCCGGCCGACATCTCGGCGCGCTGGGCTCCCGTGGTCGCCGCGCGCGGCACCGTCGTCGTGGACCAGTCCGACGCCTTCCGGGAGGATCCCGAGGTGCCCCTGGTGGTGCCCGAGATCAACGCCCACGCCGTACGGATGCGGCCGCGCGGGATCGTCGCCGCTCCGGACACCGTGACCGCCGCGATGATCGCCTCCCTCGGCGCGCTGCACGCCGAGTACGGCCTCGTCGAGCTGGCCGTCTCCACGTACCAGGCCGCGAGCGCCGCCGGCCGGGCCGGCACCGAGACGCTGCGCCGCCAGCTGTCGCTGGTCGCGGGGACCTCCCTGGGCGAACAGCCCGGAGACGTACGCGCTGCCGTCGGCGAGGACACCGGCCCCTTCGCGGCGCCGCTCGCCCTCAACGTCGTCCCGTGGTCCGGCGAGCTGCGCGAGGGCGGCTGGTCCTCGCACGAGCTGGCCGTACGGGCGCAGACCCGCCGGATCCTCGGACTGGACCGGCTCCCGGTCGCGGTGACCTGCGTACAGGTGCCCGTGCTGACCGGGAATTCGCTGACGGTACGGGCCCGGTTCGAGCACGTGGTGGACGCCGCACACGCCCGGGAGATCCTGGACGCGGCCCCCGGCGTGGTGCTCGTCGACGACCCGGCGGCGGGGGAGTTCCCGACGCCGGCGGACGCCGCCGGGACCGATCCCGCCTGGGTGGGACGCGTACGGGCCTCGCTCGACGACCCGCACTCGCTGGAGTTCTTCGTGTGCGCCGACAATCTCCGCAAGGGGGCCGCTCTGAATGCCACTCAGATCGCGGAACTGATCACAGGTGAATTTGCGTAATTCGCTTTGTAGGATCGGACCTGATCCCTTGATCAAGGTGATGGCCCGACTGCCGTCTCGATAAGACGGGGCAATCGGGAAGAGCGGGTACGCATGAGGGCAATAGGGATTTCGCCGGGCCGGCCGCCTCGCGCGTACAACCCTGACGGGGGGACGGGTGTCCTACAGGCGTGGCAGAGGCACTCCTCGAACTGGCAGTCCCGCCGGTGCGCACCGGGCTCATCCCGTCGCCCCGGGGTCTGCGCACACCCGGCAAGACCCTCGGTGGGGTCTCCGTGATCGTGCCCGTCCCGCCCGCCGGACCCTCAGAGGTGCCCGTGCGGCCCGCCGTCCCGACCCGGAGCGGCCTCGTGCCCGCACCGCGCGAAAGCGCTGACACGGGCGGCAGCGGCACGGACGGGAGCGGCGCCGGGGAGGGCGTCACCGGCGAGGCGAAGGAAGTGGTGGCCGGCACCACCGTCGACCACCTCACCGAGACCTACCAGGCGCACTACCGCTCGCTGCTCGGCCTCGCCGCGCTGCTCCTCGACGACACCGCCTCCTGCGAGGACGTCGTCCAGGAGGCGTTCATCCGCGTGCACTCGGCCCGGAACCGCGTGCGCGACCGGGACAAGACCCTGGCGTACCTGCGCCAGACCGTCGTGAACCTCTCGCGGTCCGCCCTGCGCCGGCGCATCCTCGGCCTCAAGCTGCTGTCGAAGCCGATGCCGGACATGGCGAGCGCCGAAGAGGGCGCGTACGACCAGCTGGAACGGGACGACCTGATCAAGGCGATGCGCGGACTCCAGCGCCGCCAGCGCGAGGTGCTGGTGCTGCGCTACTTCGCGGACATGACGGAAGCCCAGGTCGCCGAGACGCTGGGGGTATCCCTCGGCTCGGTGAAGGCGTACGGATCGCGGGGCATTGCCGCGCTGCGGGTGGCGATGGAGGCTGCGCAGTCATGATGGACGACCACACCGCGCCGGCCGGCGCGAGCGAGGAACAGGCCCTGCGGGGCCTGCTGCGCGGAGCCGTCGAGGGCCTCGAACCCTCCGCGGACGCACTGGAGCGGCTGCGGTACGCGGTCCCCGCCCGCCGGGTCCTGAAGCGGCAGGTCCTCATCGGCGCGGCGTCGGTGGCGCTGCTGGCCGGGACCGCGATCCCGGTGGCCCTGCACCTGACCTCCGGCGAGGGCGCCGCCCCGGACCACTCGACGATGGCGGGGCACGACTCCTCCTCCGGCGCCAAGCCGGGCATGAAGCCCTCCGATCCGCACCAGAACGGCTCGGGAGCCACCCCGAAGTCCTCCCACTCCACCGGAATCGGCCCGGTCGCCGGCGGCACCACCGGGCAGCCCGACGCCACCGCGGGCGCCTCGGCGGGCGGCGTGACGGCGGGCCCGTCGGGCAGCGCTGGCTCGGCCGGACGCGTCGGCTCGGGCGGCGCGGTCGTGGGCTCGGGCCCGCTGCCCCCGGTGGCCGCACCCGGCCTGCCGGGATGCGGGGCCGCGCAGCTGGGCGTGGTGGGCTCGGCCCGCACCCCGGAGGCCGACGGCAAGGTGTACGGCAGCTTCAAGGTCACCAACGTGTCGGCGCAGGGCTGCTCCGTCACCGGCCCGGACACCGTCACCGCGGCCGGCGCAGCCACCGGCCCGGGGGCTGCGGTCCCGGTGGTCGGCCACACGGCGGGGGACCCGGCGAGCAGCCTGCTGCCCGACCCGGCGAACCAGACGCCGGTGCTGACGCTGCCGCCGAACACGGCGTACGAGGTCCGCTTCGCGTGGGTGCCGAACGGCGAGCCCTGCGCGGTGGCGACCTCGGGCGGCAATCCGAAGCCCCCGGCCGACGCCGTCACGGCGCCCGGCGGCACGGACGCGCCCGGACAGGCGCAGACGGGTAACACGCCCCCGGCGGCCCCGGCCGGCGTCGAGGTCTCGCACACCCCGCAGCCGGGCTCCCCGACGACCCAGACGACCATCCCCCAGGCCTGCGGCGGCACGATCTACCGCACGGCACCGATCCCGGTGGACGCGCCGAAGCCGTAGCCCGATCAAGCCCCGCCGGCGATCGGGGCGCGGGGTCCGGGGCGGAGCCCCGGCAGCGGCGCCGCAGCCGGGCCACTACGGGACCGGCCGGTTCAGCCCCGCTCGGCCGACGCCTCGGCCGGCAGAGCCGCAGGCTCCGCGGGCAGCAGTCCGGCCTCCGCGTCCCGCAGGGTCTCCACCTCGCGCCGGTACAGCCGTACCCACATGAACAGCACGAAGGCCACGAAGACGAACCACTCGCCGGTGTACCCGAGGTTCTGGAAGGCCTTCAGGTCCAGCCCCGTGTTGACCGGCGCCTGCGCCGGCACCGGAACCATGCCGTCCGTCGGCGTCTGCACCGTCAGCCACGCGTCGTACAGGTCGTACGGGACGATGTTGACCAGCGAGGCGGCACCGATCACGCCCAGCTGCCCGGCCGGCAGACCGCCCGCCGCGTGCACGCCCTTGCTGCTGGAGCTCTCCGAGGCCTGCAGCGCCCCGGTGACCTCGACCCGGCCCGTCGGCGCGGCCGGCGCCTTCGCCGGATCCGCCGCCCCCGGCAGCCAGCCCCGGACCACCGGGACGGCCTTGCCGGAATCGGTCTTCAGCAGGGTCAGCACGTAGAAGCCGGATTCGCCGCCGAGCAGCCGCTCGGGGACCAGCAGCTGCTCCCCGTACTCCCCGGAGGCGGACGCCAGCCGTCCGGAGGTCTTCGTGTCCACCGGCAGCAGCGAGTCCAGCGGTGCGGCCACCCGGTCGGCGGGCCGCTCGGCGCTCGCCTCCCGGTGGCTGTCGACGCGGTCCTCGAAGCGGCCGAGCTGCCAGGACCCCATGAACAGGCAGAAGGGGACGGCGAGCGCGACGAAGACGTTGATCCCCCACCAGCGCGGGGTCAGGAGAAACCGGTGCACCCCACCACGGTACGGGGGGCGCACCGGTCACCACCGGGCGGCCCCTAGCGGGGCAGGTGCTTCAGCGTGAACTCCAGGTCCATCCGGACCTGCTTGATCCGCTCCTCCACCACCAGCGAGCCGTGTCCCGCGTCGTAGCGGTACACCTCGTGCACCGCCCCGCGGGCCGCCAGCCGGTCGACGTAGTTGTCGATCTGCCGGATCGGGCAGCGCGGGTCGTTGACGCCCGCCGCGATGTGCACCGGGGCCTTCACCGCGTCCACGTACGTCAGCGGAGAGGAGGCCTCGAAACGGTCCGGGACCTCCTCCGGCGTGCCCCCGAAGAGGGTGCGGTCCAGCGCCTTCAGCGCCTCCATCTCGTCGTGGTACGCCGTCACGTAGTCGGCGACCGGCACCGCGGCCAGGCCCACGGCCCAGGCGTCCGGCTGCGTACCCAGCCCCAGCAGCGTCAGGTACCCGCCCCAGGAGCCGCCCGACAGCACCAGCCGCGCCGGGTCCGCGAGGCCCGAGGACACGGCCCACTCCCGGACCGCCGCGATGTCCTCCAGCTCGATCAGGCCGACCCGGTGCTTGAGGGCGTCGGTCCACTCCCGGCCGTAGCCCGTCGAGCCCCGGTAGTTGACCCGGACCACCGCGAAACCGTGGTCCAGCCAGGCCGCCGGCGTCGCCGCGAAGGCGTCGCTGTCGTGCCAGGCCGGCCCGCCGTGGATCTCGAAGACCGTCGGGAAGGGGCCCTCCCCGCGGCCCGCCGGCCGCTGTACGAGCGCGTGGATCCGCCCGCCCGGGCCCTCGACCCACACGTCCTCCACCGGCACCGAGCCCGGCGGCCGGAAGCCCGGCGGGTCCAGGACGACCCCGCCCGAGGTGGACCGCACCGACGAGGGCTCCGCGGCCGAGGACCACAGGTACTCCACCGTCCCGTCGGGCCGCGCCGTCGCGCCCGAGACCGTCCCCGCGGGCGTGTCCACGCGTACGAGCTCCCGCGCGGCCAGGTCGTAGCGCCACAGCTCGCTGCGCGCCTCGTAGCCGTGCTCGACCAGCAGCGCGGACCCGTCCGGATACCACTCGGCGCTCACGTCGCCCGGCAGGTCGATCGCCAGCTCCTCCTCGGCGCCGGTGGCCACGTCCCACACCATCGGCTCCCAGCGGCCGCGCCGCTGGTGGCCGACGAGCAGCCGGGTGTCGCCCGCGACCGGCGCGAAGCCGAGCACCTCCAGGCCCAGCTCTTCCGTACCGCCCAGGGAGTCGTCCAGCTCGGCGACGGTGGTCCCGTCGAGGGTGAGCACGCGCAGCGCGGAGTGCATGGCGTCCCCGTGCTCGGTGTGCTCGACGGCGATGAGCGTCCCGTCGTAGGAGAGGTCGCCGACGCCCGCCGACTCGCGGTGCCGGTAGATCACGGCGGGCGCGGTGCCGTCCGGGCGGACCACGTGGATGGTCGAGCCGTCCTCGTCGGTGGAGCGCCCCACGACCGCCGTCCCGTCGCGGCCGATGGCCAGCCCGGCCGGGTAGGAGGGCTCCAGCCCCGGAGTGGCGGGCTCGTCGGCGCCGCCCGCGAAGGGCTGGCGGACCCAGGTGCCGAACTCGTCGCCGTCCGTGTCGGAGAACCACCAGATCCACTCGCCGTCGGGGGAGAGGGTGCCGTCGGTGGTGCCGTTGGGGCGGTCGGTGGCCTGCCGCTGTGCGCCCGTGGCGCGGTCCCAGGCGTAGAGCTCGAAGGTTCCGGTCGCGTTGGACACGAAGAGGGACCGGTCCGGGGCGTCCTCGGCCCAGTCGGGCAGGCCGACGCGGGGCGCCCGGAAACGCTTCTCCCAGTCGGGCATCTCGGGGGTGATCTCGCTGTCGCTGGTCATGCGCCCATTGTGGCCGCCACGGGCCCCGGGATGCCGACTGCTCCATACGGGCGCACAGTGGAACTCGCACCCCAAGGAGGAACGATCATGGCGAAGAAGGCCCACACCGGCCACCACAGCCACCAGGATTCCGAGCGGGCCATCGCGAAGAACACGGCGGCGGAGGCCCGAGCCAAGGCCGCGAACAGGGACATGCAGACGTCCGCCGCGAAGACGCGCGGCATGCAGCAGAAGGCCAACGCCAAGCGGGGCTGACCGCCCTAGGCTGGCGCCATGCGGATGATCGTCCGGGGCGCCCGGCTGCTGCACACAGATGGCCTGTCCGACATCGAGGTCGGGGAGGACGGCCGCATCGCACGGGTGGTTCCGTACGACGACCAGAAGGAACCGCCGGCCACGGGCATCCTCGTCGAGGCCCACGGCTGCCTCCTCTCCGCCCCCTTCGTCGAGCCGCACATCCACCTCGACACCGCCCTGACGGCGGGCGAACCGCGCCCCAACGCCTCCGGCACCCTGTGGGAGGGCATCGCCTGCTGGAGCGAGCGCAAGCAGACCCTGACCCGCGAGGACGTGATCGCGCGGGCCACCGAGGTGCTGCGCTGGCAGGCGGCCCACGGCGTGCTGCACGTACGCACCCATTGCGACGTCACCGACCCCTCGCTCACGGCCCTCGACGCGCTCCTCGAGGTGCGCGACCGCGTGCGGGACTTCATGACCCTGCAGATCGTGGCGTTCCCGCAGGAGGGCATCGTCTCCTTCCCGGACGGCGAGGCGCTGCTGCGCGAGGCGGTCGCCCGCGGCGCGGACGTGGTCGGCGCGATCCCCCACTTCGAGGACACCCGCGAGGACGGGGTGGCCTCGCTGAGGACGGCCTTCGCGCTGGCCGAGGAGCACGGGCTGCGCGTGGACGCGCACTGCGACGAGATCGACGACGAGCAGTCCCGGTTCGTGGAAGTGCTGGCCACCCTCGCCCTGCGCTCGGGCCTGCGCGAGCGGGCCACGGCCTCCCACACCACGGCCATGGGCTCCTACAACGGCGCGTACAGCTTCAAACTCCAGCGCCTGCTCGCCCGTTCCGGCATCAACCTGGTCTCCAACCCCTTCGCCAACCTCAATCTCCAGGGCCGCTTCGACGCCTACCCGAAGCGCCGCGGCCTCACCCAGGTCAAGGAGATGCTGGCGGCCGGGGTCAACGTGGCCTTCGGCCACGACGACGTCATGGACCCCTGGAACGCGCTCGGTACCGCCAGCCCTCTCCAGACCGCCCTCGTCGGCCTGTACGCCGCCCAGCTCACCGGCGCCGATGAAATCCAGGTCGCCTTCTCGATGGTGACGGACCGTGCGGCCCGCGTGCTGGGCCTGTCCGAGGCCGAGTACGGCATCACCGCAGGCGCCCCCGCCTCCTTCGTCCTGCTCCCGGCGCCCTCGCCCGAGGAGGCGGTGCGCCGCCAGGTCCGCCCCCGCTACGTGGTCTCCCGGGGCACCGTCCTCGCCGAGACCCCGCCCGCACCCACCCGGCTCAACTGGCCCGGGGAACCCCCGTCGGAGGTCGACTTCGGCCGCCGCCTACGCTGACGCCCCATGACGTGGACCCTTGATACCGAAGCCGCCCGAGCCGCCTACGAGATCGCCGCGGAGTACACCGACGCGGCCCTCCTGAACCACTCGGTCCGCTCGTACGCCTTCGGCGCCGAGTACGCCGACCGCCACGGCCTCGCCTACGACGCCGAACTCCTCTACGTCAGCGCCCTGCTCCACGACATGGGCCTGACCGCGCCCTTCGACAGCCACACCCTGCCCTTCGAGGAGGCCGGCGGGCACGTCGCCCGCGTCCTGACGGCCGGTCTGGGCTGGCCGCCGGCCCGCCGCGCCCGCGCCGAAGAGGTGATCGTCCTGCACATGCGGGACGACGTGAGCGCCGCCGAAGACGTCGAGAGCCACCTCCTCCAGGTCGGCACCAGCGCCGACGTCTCGGGGCTGCGCCTCGCCGACTTCGACCCCGCCTTCACCGAGGCCCTCCTGGAGGAGCGCCCCCGCCTCGGCTTCGGCGCCGCCTTCCTCGCCCTCGTCGAGGACCAGGCCGCCCGCAAGCCGGCCTGCGCGGCGGCCGCGTACGTCGCGGGCGGCGCGGCGGGGCGCATCATGTCCAACCCCATGGACCGCGTCGGATAGCGTGCCCGCATGTCGTGGGACGAGGACGGAACACCGCACCCGCTCGCACTGCGCCGCACCGGGCGCAGCGAACTGGACCCGGACCGGCTCCCCGAGATGCGGGAGCTGGAGGTGCTCGGCTGGGAGCCCGCGCCGGAGGAGCTGCGCTGGGTGTTCCTCCCGTACGTATGGCCTCCGGCCGCCCGGACCTGGATCCCCGACCGGTCCACGCACTGGGCGGTGGAGACCTCGCTGGACGGCCACGGCCACATCACCGGCGTCGAGGCCGCCCCGCTCCCCGAGGCCGACCTGCACGAACTCGACGCCGAGACCGACGCGGCCGTGGCCGCCCTCGGCCTGCCGCCCCGGCCCGGCGGCCGCCTCTGGCTGCTCCGCCCGGTCGGCCCCTTCAGCGGTCTCGCCGAACTCCTCGGCCACCTCGAGGCGCTGGCCGCCGCACGCGGGGTGGACGCCCGGACCGCCTCGCCGGAACTCCTGGCGCTGGTCCGCGCGGAACTGGGAGCGCTGGCCTAGGGAGCGGGCTGGTTCGTCGGGACGTGGAGGCTTCCGTAGCGTTCCATGCGCTGCCAGTGCAGGCGGGATCCGGCGATCGCGGTGAACACCGACTGGATGACGACCAGGTACATCAGCTGGCGGTAGACGAACTGCTGGAGCGGCAGGCTCCACAGCGGCCCGGGCCGTTCCCCGTCGAGGCGGAAGGCGTACAGGGCCATCAGGGTCTGGAGGAGCAGGAAGGCGCACCACAGGCCGATGATGTGGACCGGGTCGAGGAAGATCAGGCCGAATACGGCGAAGACGTCCACGACGGGCGCGAGCAGCGGCAGCAGCACCTGGAACATCAGCAGGTAGAGCAGGCCGCGCCGGCCCAGCTTCCCGGCCTGGCCGCGCTGGGTGAGGGCGCCCCGGTGCTTCCACATCGCCTGCAGGGTGCCGTAGCACCAGCGGTAGCGCTGCTTCCACAGTGCGCCGAGCGAGGCGGGGGCCTCGGTCCAGGCGATGGCCCGCTCCTCGTACACCACACGCCAGCCGTCCCGGCACAGCGCCATGGTGAGGTCGGTGTCCTCGGCAAGGGTGATGTCGCTGAGCCCGCCGACCCGCAGCAGGGCCTCGCGGCGGAACGCGCCGACCGCGCCGGGCACGGTGGGCATGCATTCGGCGAGGTCGAAGAGGCGCCGGTCGAGGTTGAAGCCGACGACGTACTCGATGTGCTGCCAGCGGCCGAGCAGGCCGCCGCGGTTGACCACCTTCGCGTTGCCGGAAACGGCCCCGACCCGACGGTTGGCGAAGGGCTGGACGATCATGCGGACCGCGTCCGGCTCGAAGACGGTGTCCCCGTCCACCATCACGACCAGATTGCACGAAGCGGCGGCTATGCCGGTGTTGAGCGCCGCCGGCTTCCCGGCGTTCTGCTGGCGGATGACGCGTACGCCCCGCAGGTTCAGGGATTCGACGAGGTCGGCGGTGCCGTCGGTGGAGCCGTCGTCGACGACGATGACCTCCACCTGGTGGTCCGACGCCAGCAGCGAGCGGACGGCCGCCTCGATCCCCGCGCTCTCGTTGTAGGCGGGGACGATGACGCTGACCGGCTCCGTGACCGGCCGGCCCCACGGCCTGCGGCGCATGCGGACGTGACGGCGCGCGGCGACGAACACCGCTATCGCGCGCAGCACGCTGATGGCGCCGGCCGCCCACAGCAGCCAGCCGAGCAGGTCGAGCACCCAGCCGCTGGCGCGCAGGGCGCCGATGAGCGCCATCCCCTGCCACTCGTCGGCGGTGGAGGCGGGCTTCACGGGGGAGGGGAGGCCGACGGAGTCGCTCACCGTGGCGAAGCGGAACCCGGCCTTCTTGAGGTCGGGCAGGAGCTGTTCCAGCGCCGCGACGGTCTGCGAGCGGTCGCCGCCCGCGTCGTGCATCAGCAGGATCTGGCCGTCCGTGCCCTTCGGGGTGGAGTTGGCGACGATCTTCTCGATGCCCGGGCGGCGCCAGTCCTCGCTGTCCTGGGTGGTGAGGACGGTGAGGTAGCCCTTCTGCCCGGCCTGCACCACGGTGTCCCAGTCGGCGTCGCTCAGTGCCTCGTTGGTCGAGGAGTAGGGCGGCCGCAGCAGGGGCGTGGTGACGCCGGCGGCTCCGGCGATGGCGAGCTGGCTCTCGCGCAGCTCCAGGGAGCGCCGCCACGCGGAGGCCGCACCGAGGTCGGTGTGGGTGAAGGTGTGGACGCCGATCTGGTGGCCTTCCTCGACGATCCGCCGGGCCAGCTCCGGGTGGGCGGACACCTGGGTGCCGACGGTGAAGAAGGTCGCGGGCACCTGGTTGCGGCGCAGTACGTCGAGGATCTTCGGGGTCCAGACCGGGTCGGGGCCGTCGTCGAAGGTCAGGGCGATCGTGCGGGGCCCGGGGCCGGCCACCCGCCCGGCGGCGCCCTCGACGACGGGGCCGCCCGAGCGGACCTGCTCGGGCACGGACGCCGACGAACCGGTCTTGCGGGCCTCCCCGTCGGGGGTGCTGTCGAACATGTGCTGGGCGTAGCCCTGGAGCAGCAGCGCCGCCGAGAGGGTGATGACGAGCGCGGTCAGCAGCAGCCAGTGGGTGCGCAGGGGGACGTTGCGCACCGTGCTGTGCCGCCCGCTGGGGTGGCGGCGCCGGTTCTTCGACACGGGAGGGAGTGCTTCCTGGCTGGGGGAGATCTGGTGGGGGGTTACGGCTTGGCCGTGGGTTTGCCGCCGCCTTGCCCGGGCGGGGAGGTCGGTCTGCCGTGGCCGTTGGATCCGGGGCTCGGGGCGGCCCCGGTCGCGGCCGTGGTGGGCCTGGTGGTGGGGGCCGTCCCGGATCCGGGCCCGGCCGCGGGTTTGTCGGGGGCCGTGGAGGAGGGGGCCTTGGAGGTGGCGCCGACGGGGACGGCCGAGCGGCGTGGTGCGGTGGAGGCAGACGGCTGGGGCTCGGCGGCGGGCGCCTTGCTCGGCGCGGCGTCCGCACCGCGCGGGGCGGGCAGGAACGGCGAGCGGAGCGTCGGCCCGCCGAACAGCGAGCTGAGTACGAGGACCACGTAAGCGGCGGCGGGCACGACGAGCAGCCACCCCAGTCGGCGGACCCGGCGCTGGCGGCGGCCCGAGGAGTCCACGAAGACGGGGCTCGGCTCGGCCTCCGCCGCGCTCGGGGAGCCCACGGTGATCCGCGGGAGCTCCAGCGTGTCGTCGTCCGCGTAACCCGGCTGTGGTCGCATCGGTGGGATCTGCCTCTACGGTGTGCGGTCGGTCGGGGCGTCGTTGCGGGGCTGCGTCGGGCCGGGGTCCGGTTTACCGGTCGGGCGGGGGCCGGTGGTGTGGGCGGGCACCGGCTCCTCGGGCCGTTTCGTCGCCTCCGGCTTGCCGGTCTTGCTGCTCTTGTCGGTCTTGTCGGTCTTGTCGGGCCTCGGGGAGGCTTCGCGCCTGCCGTCCGTGGGCTGCGGGACCGGCAATTCGGCAGGCGTCTCTTCCTGGCCGCCGCCCAGGACCGGCGCGCAGTAGCCCGCGACGGCGGCGGGCCCTCCGGCGGCCGCGACCAGCGGGGCGAACCGGTGCTCGGACAGCAGCTCGGAGGGTTTGCGCAGGCTCGGCACGCCGTCCGCGGCGTAGGCACGGCAGAGCTCGGCGAGATCGGCGGGCACGGACTCCGCGGGGCCGGCGAGGGTCCCCGCGGTCGGCTCCCCGCCCTTGAAGGCGGGCGTGGAGGCGGCGGGCGCCGGGGCGCTGCTCGCGGGCTTGCCGCCCAGGGCGGCGGGCAGACGGCCGGTCCCGGTGGCGACGGCGACACCGCCGAGGGTGACGGCCGTCAGGGCGCCGACGAGCATCGCCGGTGTGAGCATCTTCCGCTTGCGGGGGGCGACAGAAGCCGATGTATGGGATGAAACAGGGGTGAGACGGGCAGACCGGCGGGCAGACCGGAACGCCGCCATGGCGGCCTGCTCGCCGGGCAGTTCACCGCCGCCCGCGGGAGCGGATGCGGCAGGAGCGGACACAGCGGCGAGCAGTTCGGCGAGGGCGTCGTGACCGGGTGCGGCGCCGGCCCCGGCGCCGGCGAGCAGCTGCTCGGCCGTGTCGCGGTCGATCCGGCGGGATCGGTTGGTGCTCATCTCGCATCCTTCAGCGTCGGAGACGTCGTCGGTGTCACTCCCGGGGTGAAAGTCCCCTCGAGCGGCTGCTGAACGCCGCCCGGTTCCGCTTCCCGCTGTTTCCGCTGTTCGAGGAGGCCGGCCAGCTTGCGCAGGCCCCGGTGCGCCGCCGTCCGCACCGCACCGGCCCGCTTGCCCAGCACCCGCGCCGCGCTCTCCGCGTCCAGGTCCATGACCACGCGCAGGAGCACCGCCTCCCCCTGGTCGCGGGGCAGCCGGGCTATGAGCGCGAGCGCCTCGCCGGTGGCGACGGTGGCCAGTGCGCTCGACTCGGTGTCCTCCGGGGCCCGCCGGTCGAGCAGGTACTCGACGGGCAGATCGGCCACGGGGCGGCGCCGCTTCCGGCGCAGCAGGTCGAGCGCCCGGTTGCGGGCTATCGCCGTCACCCAGCCGCGGAACCCGTCGAAGTCCCCGTGGAACGTCCCCAGATCGCGGGCGACCTGCAGCCAGGTCTCGGAGGCGGCGTCCTCGGCCTCCTCCCCGACCAGCACGGTCAGATAGCGCAGCAGCCCCGGCTGCACCTGTCGGAAGAGCGCCCGGAAGGCCGCCTCGTCCCCCTGTTGCGCCGCTCTGACCTCCCCGGACATGTCTCCCGGGCGTCGTCCTGCCTCGTTGTCGGCTCCGCCGAACTCCTCCGCACTGTGCACGCGGGACATGATGCGTCAGATGAATCCGGCAGTTCACCCGATGAGCCGGATATCACCTGATGTTCGAGCGAGGAGCACGCCGTCAAGGCCTGGCCAAATCCCGCCGTGTTGAGCAAGGATCACGTCCGCACCACGCCACGCACGTTCTTCCGGCACATCACGCCCTTCACAGGAGGATGTTCATGCCTCGCCGTATACCCAGCGGCCTGATCGCCGCGGCCACCGCCACCGTGGCAATCGCCCTGGCCGCACCCGCCTCGGCGTCCGCGTCCACCCCGGGCGCATCCCTCCCCCAGGGCCGCGTCTTCATGGTCAACCCCGTCCAGTCCTCCGGCGACCAGACGCTCGCCGATGCCAAGGACTCCGCCACCGCGGTGCCCGCTTCCGCCTACGCCACCGCCGCCCTGCGCAACCTCGACGCGAGCGGCGGGCTGTCGGGCAAGTGGGCCTACGTCAGGTCGGACACCGGCGCCTCCGCGAAGGTCGCCGACGCGGCCTCCTACAACCGCCGCGACGACCAGTTCGAGCAGGTCATGGCCTACTTCTGGGTCAACGAGGCGCAGGAGTACCTCCAGGGTCTGGGCTTCGGCTCGGAGCTTCCGGGGGCCAACGACCGCGCGCAGCCGGTCCGCATCAACCAGTACGGCGCCGACAATTCCTTCTTCACGGACAAGAAGGACGAGATCCGCTTCGGCAAGGGCGGCGTCGACGATGCCGAGGACGCCGAGGTGATCGTCCACGAGTACGGCCACGCGGTCCACGAGGCCCAGGTCCCCGGTTTCGGCACCTCCCCGGAGGCCGGCGCGATCGGCGAGGCCTTCGGCGACTACCTGGCCGTCGAGGTCGGGGCCAACGCGGACGCCCGCTACGGCTGGCCCCGCAAGACGGACCTGGCCTGCGTCGCCGACTGGGACTCGGTCCCGTACAGCGGCACCCCGCACTGCCTGCGCCGGATCGACGGCTCCAAGGTCTACGCGGACCTGGAGGGCGAGGTCCACGCGGACGGCGAGATCTGGTCCCGTGCGCTCTTCGACATCCGGGGCGCCCTGGGTGCCAGGACCGCCGACCGGATCATTGTGAACGCTCAGTTCGGCTTCGCGCCCGACACCAGCTTCACGGACGCGGCGCTGAAGACGGTCGCGACCGCCGAGCGCATGTACGGCAAGAGCGCGGCGGATTCGGTCCGCGCGGCGTTCAAGGCCCGCCAGATCCCCGGGGTCTGACGGCCGGTCGACGCCACCCGTCCGGCCCCGGGGTCCAACCGGCCCCGGGGCCAAGCGGAATGGTCCGTTTTTGACCGTTGAGCGGACATCGGAGTCCCCTCTCCGGACAACAACAGGTCAAATTCTTGTTGCATACCTGTCAAACACTGGCTCCTTCCTGGCAATCTCGCAGCCGCCCCCACGGCAACGAAGGAGTACGAGTGACCCACCAGATGTCCTCATCCCCCACCTCCAGCAGCCGGACCCGTGTGCTGCGCACCGCCGCCCTCGTCGGGTCCGCGGCGATGGTCGCGCTCGCCGTCCAGAGCGGTTCCGCCAACGCCGCCGCCGAGCGCGAGGCCGGAGCCACCGCGATCACGCAGTCCGCCTCCGCCCGCGCCCAGGCGATCTCCGCCGCGCAGAGCGAGGCGGCCGGCACCGCGCGCGCCATCGGCCTCTCCGACGAGGAGCGCCTCGTGGCCCGCGACGTGATCAAGGACGCGGACGGCACGGTCCACACCCGCTACGAGCGCACCTACGCGGGCCTGCCCGTGCTCGGCGGAGATCTGGTCGTCCACCAGAAGAAGGACGGCAGCCGCAAGACCACCAAGAGCACCGAGGCCCGCATAGCCCCCGCGGCCGCCCGCTCCCTGAAGGCCGCGCCCGCCGGCGCCCGCCAGGTGGTCTGGGCC
Source organism: Streptomyces sp. NPDC085524 (assembly GCF_044541755.1). Classification (NCBI taxonomy): domain Bacteria; kingdom Bacillati; phylum Actinomycetota; class Actinomycetes; order Kitasatosporales; family Streptomycetaceae; genus Streptomyces; species Streptomyces sp. NPDC085524. The sequence goes on along the minus strand of NZ_JBITTH010000006.1, from coordinate 206,728 downwards.
GCGACCGGCACCCCGGTCTTCGCCTACGAGTCGGTCGTCACCGGCACCCAGCCCGACGGCACCCCGAGCGAGCGCCACGTCGTCACGGACGCCGCCACGGGCGCCGAGCTCTGGTCGTACGAGGCCATCGAGACCGGCACCGGCACCAGCCAGTTCTCGGGCTCCGTCACGATCGGCACCACCCTGAACGGCTCGACGTACGAGCTGACCGACGGGGGCCGCGGCGGCCACAAGACGTACGACCTGAACGGCGGCACCAACGGCACCGGCAGCCTCTTCACCGACGCCGACGACAAGTGGGGCGACGGCACGGTGACCAACCGGCAGACCGCCGCCGTCGACGCCCAGTACGGCGCTGCCGTGACCTGGGACTTCTACAAGGCGGAGCTCGGCCGCAACGGCATCGCGGGCGACGGCAAGGCCGCTTACTCCCGGGTCCACTACGGCAACGCGTACGTCAACGCCTTCTGGTCCGACAGCTGCTTCTGCATGACCTACGGCGACGGCGCGGGCAACGTGAAGCCGCTGACCTCGCTGGACGTCGCCGGCCACGAGATGAGCCACGGCCTGACCGCGGCCACCGCCAAGCTGAACTACAGCCGCGAGTCCGGCGGCCTCAACGAGGCCACCAGCGACATCTTCGGCACCTCGGTGGAGTTCTTCGCGAACAACTCCTCCGACATCGGCGACTACCTCATCGGCGAGAAGATCGACATCCGCGGCAACGGCAGCCCGCTGCGCTACATGGACAAGCCGAGCAAGGACGGGGCCTCCGCCGACTACTGGTCGAAGACCGTCGGCCGGCTCGACGTCCACAACTCCTCGGGCGTCGCCAACCACTTCTTCTACCTGCTGTCCGAGGGCAGCGGCGCGAAGACGATCAACGGCGTGTCCTACGACTCCCCGACCTACGACGGCTCCACCGTGACCGGCATCGGGCGGACCAAGGCCTACAAGATCTGGTACAAGGCCCTGTCGACCTACATGACGTCGACCACCAACTACGCGGGCGCCCGCACCGCGACCCTGCAGGCGACGGCCGACCTCTACGGCACGACCGGCACCGAATACCAGCAGGTGGCGGCCGCGTGGAAGGCCGTCAACGTCAACTGACGCCCTGATCCGCACGGACCCCGGTGCCGGGGGCGAGTCCCGCCCCCGGCACCGGGCCGTCCGTCGATCACGGCGGAAACGCCAGACAGGGTCTGATCCACTGAGTGGATCAGACCCTGTCTGGTCTTACGAAGTCGGGGTGGCGGGATTTGAACCCACGACCTCTTCGTCCCGAACGAAGCGCGCTGCCAAGCTGCGCTACACCCCGATCGCCGCCTTGCAGCGTGTGCTGTCCTGGCGACATCGCTTACTTTAGCGGACCCGCGGCCTGAGACGAAATCCGGTTTTCACGGGCCGGGCGCGGGGCCAGCGGGGACGCCGGGCGGTAGCGGTCCGCCGCGACCAGGGCGAGGCCGAGCGCGTAGAAGAGGATGCCCAGGACCAGCGCGTTCAGGGCGACGCGCCCGTAGCCGTACTGGGCCACGTCGATGAAGGGGTACGTGTACCGGGCCTTCGCGCCGGGGGGCAGCAGGGCGCCGCGGATCAGCGCGAAGGTCACGTACGCGAGCGGGTACGCGAGCCACTGGAGGGCGTGGCGCGGGCGCAGGGTGCCCGGGGCGGTGAGGAGGAGGAAGTCCAGGACCGCGCCGATGGGGGTCACCGTGTGCAGGAGCTGGCTGGCGACGGCCTTCGCGCCGGTCAGCCCGTCCAGCTCCGCCAGCACGTTGAAGGGGCTCGACGCGTTCGCGAGGACCAGGTGGAAGACCAGCCCGGTGATCAGGATGAAGAGCAGGACGCCGCCCCGGCAGAGGGGGTCGACGTCCGGGCGGCGCTGCCAGGTGCGGGCGGCCGAGAGCGAGAAGACGACCGCGACCGCGATGTTCGTCCAGACGGTGAAGAAGCTCAGGACGACCGGGATGCTGCCGTGGGTGAGCTCGATCCCGACCCCCACCACGGCCGCGGCGGCGATGAGGGCCCGGAAGACCGCCTGGACGGCGTACGTCGGTGAGGTCATCGCATCAACGTACCGGCGGAGGGTGGCAGAACCCTTACGCCTTGGGGGTGAGCGTCAGGAGTGTCGCCTCCGGCGGGCACGCGAAGCGCACCGGGGTGAACCGGTTGGTGCCGCAGCCCGCCGAGACGTGCAGGTACGAGCGCTCGCCGGCCGCCTCGTAGGTGGACAGGCCCTTCACCCGCTTGGTGTCCAGGTCGCAGTTGGTGACCAGCGCCCCGTAGAAGGGGATGCACAGCTGACCGCCGTGCGTGTGGCCGGCGAGGATCAGCGGGTAGCGGTCGGCCGTGAAGGCCTCGAGGGTGCGCAGGTAGGGGGCGTGCACCACGGCGATCGAGAAGTCGGCGTCGGTCTCCGGGCCGCCCGCGACCCTCTCGTACCGGTCGCGCTTGATGTGCGGGTCGTCCAGACCGGTGAAGGCCAGCTCCAGGCCGTCCAGCTTCAGCCGCGCCCGGGCGTTGGTGAGGTTCATCCATCCGGCCGAGTCGAAGGCGTCCCGCATCTCCTCCCACGGGTTGTGGACGGCGCCGACGACCGGCTTGTTGCCGTTCAGCCCGTGCCGGCCCTGGGCCTTCTCGATCAGGTAGCGCCCGGGGTTGCGCAGCCGGGGCCCGTAGTAGTCGTTCGACCCGAAGACGTACACGCCCGGGAAGGACATCAGCGGACCCAGGGCGTCGAGCACCTCGGGGATGCCCTCGGTGTCGGAGAGGTTGTCGCCGGTGTTCACGACGAAGTCCGGGCGCAGCCCGGCCAGCGACTGCAGCCAGGCGCGCTTCTTGCGCTGCCCGCGGACCATGTGGATGTCGGACACCTGCAGTATGCGCAGCGGGCGCATCCCCTGCGGGAGGACCGGGACCGTCACCCGGCGCAGGCGGAAGGACCGCGCCTCGAAACCGGCGGCATAGGCCACACCCGCGGCCCCGACCGCAGCGATTCCGGCAGCCGCCTTCAGGGGTACTCCGTAACGCGCACGCATGGCCCCATCGTCGCAGACCCGGAAAACGGGTGGGCGCCACCGCCCCCGCACCTGGCAGACTCATGTGCATGACCACGCTCAAGGCCAAGCTCCAGGAAGACCTCACGACCGCCATCAGGGAGCGGAACGAGCTGCACTCGTCCACCCTGCGACTGACCCTCTCCGCCATCACCAACCAGGAGGTCGCGGGCAAGGAAGCCCGTGTGCTCTCCGACGAGGAAGTCCTCAAGGTGATCGCCAAGGAGGCGAAGAAGCGCCGTGAGGCCGCCGAGGCCTTCGCGCAGGGCGGCCGTGCCGAGCAGGCCGCGCGCGAGACCGCGGAGGGCGAGTTCCTCGACACCTACCTGCCCAAGCAGCTCGGCGACGACGAGCTCGACGCGATCGTGGCGCAGGCCGTCGAGGAGGCCAGGGCGGCGGGCGCCGAGGGGCCGCGTGCCATGGGCGCCGTCATGAAGATCGTGAACCCGAAGGTCGCGGGCCTCGCGGAGGGCGGGCGTGTCGCCGCCGCCGTGAAGAAGCAGCTGTCCTAGCAGCGCGAAGAGGGAGGGCCCCCGCCGGATGGTGATCCGGCGGGGGCCCTCCCTCTTTCCGTCCTGCGGCTAGTCGCGGCCGCCGATGACGCCGGGCGGGATGGTGATCCCGCCGAGCGGGTCGGTCCCGCCCGCGCCGCCCGGGCCGCCGGTGGCGCCGGCCGCCGTCGTCCCGCCGGGCTGCCCGTCGCCGGGCTTGCCGTCACGGCCGGGCTTGCCGGGCTTGTTCGGCTTGCCCGGGCTGGGCTTGCTGCCGCCGGCGATGGGGCTCGGGCCGTCGGGGATGTTCACCGTGGAGAAGCCCGGTGCCTCGCGGCCGGAGAGCGCCCCGGAGACCGCCTGCTTCCAGATCGGGCCGGGCAGGCCGCCGCCGAAGACCTTGTCGTAGTACTGGCCGCCGATGGTGATGTTCTCCATCGACACCTGCTTGGTGCCGCCGGAGCCGACCCAGGTCGCACCGGCCATGTTCGGCGTGTAGCCGACGAACCAGGCGTTGTAGCGGCTGTCGGTGGTACCGGTCTTGCCCGCGCTCTGCCGGTCGGTCAGACCCGACTGCTGGCCGGTACCGGAGTCGACCACGCCGAGCAGCAGCGTGTTGATGGTGTCGGCGGTCCTCTCGCTCATCGCGCGGTCGCACTTGGACTTCGGGACCGTCAGCGCCTTGCCGTGCGCGTCGGTGATCGACTCGATGGCGACCGGGGTGCAGTACACGCCCCGGTTGGCGAAGGTGGCGTAGGCGTTGGCCATGGTCAGCGGAGACATGCCCTCGGTGCCGAGCGCGATGGCCGGGACCTCGGGGAGCTTGGCGCCGTTGGCCGGGACCACGCCGAGCTTGGTGGTCATCTCGGTGACGGGGCAGAGGCCGACCTCGGAGATCATCTCCACGAAGTAGGTGTTGACCGACTTGGCCATCGCCTCCTTCATCGCGTACGGGCCGACCTCGGACTCGGTCTCGTTCTCCACCCGGTCCTTGGCGGTGTTGACCCAGGGCTTGTCGCCGCAGGTCTGCACCGGGCTCGGGTAGTCCATGTCGTACGGGGACTGGTACGTCTTCGTCGGCGGCAGACCGCGTTCGATGGCGGCCGCGGCGACGAAGGCCTTGAAGGTCGAACCGGTCGGGAAGCCGAAGTTCGAGCCGCCCATCTTCTTGTCCACCGAGAAGTTGATCTGGGTCTCGTTCTTGGCGAAGCCGTACGGCTTCGACTGCCCCATGGCGAGGACCCGCCCGGTGCCGGGCTGGACGAGGGTGACGGCCGTCGCGACCTTGTCGTCCTGGTCCACGTGGTCCTTGATGGACTCGTTGACCGATTCCTGCGACTGCGGGTCCAGGGTCGTACGGACCGTCAGGCCGCCCTGGTTCCAGACCTTCGCGCGCTCCTCGCGGGTCTTCCCGAAGGCGGCGTCGTCGAGGAAGGTGTTCCGCACGTAGTCGCAGAAGAACCCGGCGCCCTTGACCGCGGTGATGCAGCCGTTCTTCGGCTTGGTCACCTTCAGCGTGACCGGCTTCGCCTTCGCCGCGTCCGCCTCCGCCTGGGAGATGTCCTTGATGTCGGCCATCCGCTGGAGGACGAGGTTGCGGCGCTTGGTCGCCTCGGTCACGTCGTTCACGGGGTCGAACCGGCTCGGCGACTGGACGACGCCCGCCAGCAGCGCGGACTCCTCCAGGGTCAGGTCCTTGGCCGGCTTGCTGAAGTAGCGCTGGGCCGCGGATTCGATCCCGTAGGCCTGCTGGCCGAAGAAGGTGATGTTGAGGTAGTTCTCGAGGATCTTCTTCTTCCCGAGCTCCTCCTCGACCTGGATCGCGTACTTCAGCTCGCGGATCTTGCGCCCGAGGCTCTTCTCCTGGGCCTCGCGCACCTTGGTCTCGTCGTCACCGGCCTCTTCGACGAAGACGTTCTTCACGTACTGCTGGGTGAGCGTCGAGGCACCCTGTGCCGCGCCGCCTTCCTGCGCGTTGCGGTTGACCGCGCGCAGGATGCCCTTGAGGTCGACCGCACCGTGCTCGTAGAAACGCGAGTCCTCGATGGCGACGATCGCCTTCTGCATGTACGGGGAGATCGCCGTGAGCGGGACGACCTGCCGGTCACGTGAATAGACGGTGGCGATCAAGCCACCTTCGGCATCCAGAATCGTGGTCCGCTGGCTCAGCGGCGGAGTCTTGAGATTGGCCGGGATCTCATCGAATCCCTCGACCGTGCCCTTGGCCGCGAGCCCCAGGGCACCCGCTGCCGGAATCGCCATGCCGGCCAGCACAACTCCGGAGAGAACGGACACACCGAGGAACTTGGCGGCCTGCTGGCTCCCCGTGAGCCCGCCGCCCGAGCGCTTCTTTCCCATGGAGGGCAGCCTACGTTCTGATTCGCCGGACACACGCGAATGCCTTGGCCTAAGCTGACCCCAACTGTCACAGCAGTCCGGTGCGACATCAACCCCCCGGCTTGATTTTCACCCTTCCCGAATGGGGTGGACTCATGTCCGAATCCCGCCCCCGGCTGTGACCGCGCCTTCGTGATGCCCCGCCGATTTCATCCGAATCGCCGGAATGGTCGGGCATGTCGCCGGATCACTCCGTCGGGTGATCTGCCGCTTACCCATAGTCCGTTCGGACCATTCAAGATTGGGCCCGTCGGGGGTGTTGCACTGTGCTCGCCTTCCGTAACGTCCTCAACTGGCAGCGGTGAATATGCCGCTACCGCCGTGGGGGAGCCTCGATTCGGGAGAGGACGGCGCCGGGATGGGCTGGGTTACCGACTGGAGTGCGCAGGCAGCCTGCCGCACTACCGATCCGGATGAACTGTTCGTTCAAGGAGCGGCACAGAACAGGGCCAAGGCGGTGTGCACCGGATGTCCGGTGCGGACCGAGTGCCTGGCCGATGCGCTCGACAATCGCGTCGAATTCGGCGTGTGGGGCGGAATGACCGAGCGGGAACGACGGGCGCTGCTGCGCCGGCGTCCCACCGTCACCTCGTGGCGACGGCTGCTCGAAACCGCCCGCACGGAGTACGAGCGCAGCACGGGCATCCTCACCATGGATGCAGATGCGGAGATCGACGTTCCGTACGAGACGTACGCGGCAGCCGGGTAGACCACACGGCCGCCACGTCGTACGAACGCCTACGCTCCGGCCGGAACCCCGGCCGCGAGTCGCTCTCCGATGGCCCGCAGCCCGGCGAGGTCGTGCACATCGCCGGGCAGGGCGGCCACTTCGGCCACCGCCACCTCGGGGTGCAGTGAGGTGAAGCGATCGCGTGTGCGCTGCTCACGCGCGATCACCTGCATCCTCTCCGCGTGCAGGCGCAGCAGTCCTGCGGTGATCTCGTCGACGACGGCGGAATGGTCGGACGGGTCGCCGCTGCCGTTGCGGCTGCCGTCGCCGGTGTCGGGGGAGCCGTCGTCGGCCGGGTCACGAAGTCCAGCTTTCCCGGACGCGTGATCGACAATGCCGCCGTCTTCAAGATTCTCCGCGGCGGCCAACGCCCTTTCGGCGGACAGCTGGTCGGCGCCGCTGCCGTGCACCCGGTTCAGTACGAGACCGGCCAGCGGCATCTTCTCCGCGGCCAGCCGCTCCACGAAGTACGCCGCCTCGCGCAGGGCGTCCGGTTCGGGCGCGGCGACCACGAGGAAGGCCGTACCGGGAGCCTGGAGCAGTCGGAAGGTCGCGTCCGCGCGGGTGCGGAAGCCGCCGAACATCGTGTCCATCGCGGCCACGAAGGTCTGGACGTCCTTCAGCAGCGAGGCGCCCATCAGCTTGCTGAGGGTGCCCGTCATGATCGACATGCCGACGTTGAGGAACTTCATCCCCGCGCGGCCGCCCACCTTCGCCGGAGCCATCAGCACCCGGATGAACTTCCCGTCCAGGAAGGACCCGAGGCGCTTCGGCGCGTCGAGGAAGTCCAGCGCCGACCGGCTCGGCGGCGTGTCCACGATGATCAGGTCCCAGTCGTCCCGGGCCCGCAGCTGCCCCAGCTTCTCCATGGCCATGTACTCCTGCGTGCCCGCGAAGCCGGCCGACAGCGACTGGTAGAAGGGGTTGGCGAGGATGGCCCGGGCCCGCTCGGCGTCCGCGTGCGCCTCGACGATCTCGTCGAAGGTCCGCTTCATGTCCAGCATCATGGCGTGCAGTGCGCCGCCGCCGGCGCCCACGCCGCCGACCTCGCGCGGGGTGTTGTCCAGAGAGTCGATCCCCATCGACTGCGCGAGCCGCCGCGCCGGGTCGATGGTCAGCACGACCGCCTTCCGCCCCCGTTCGGCCGCCCGTACGCCGAGCGCCGCGGCCGTCGTGGTCTTGCCGACCCCGCCCGCGCCGCAGCACACGATGATCCGCGTCCCCGGGTCGTCGAGCAGCCCGTCGACCGCCAGACGCGGCGGAGAGTCCAGCCCCACGGTGTCCACCCCCTCGCTCATTCGCCCACCGACTGCTTGCGCAGTTCCTTGGCCAGCTCGTACAGCCCGGCCAGGTCCATCCCCGCGCCGAGCAGGGGGAGTTCGTACGTCGGCACGTCCAGCTCCCCCAGCACGGTGCGCTGCTCCCGCTCGAGCTCCACCCGGCTCGCGTGCTCGGCCGCCTGCGTGAGCAGCGGCTCCACCAGCCGCTCGGCGAGCCCGCCGCGGCGCGCGCCGCCGAGTCCGGCGCGGGACAGCGCCCGGGCGACCCCGGCGCGGTGGTCCTCGGCGGCGGCGCGCAGGGTGTCCTCGTCCAGATGGTGCGGGCGCACCATGTTGACCACGACCCGCCCCACCGGCAGCCCGGCCTGCCGCAGTTCCTCGATCCCGTCCGCGGTCTCCTGGACGGGCATCTCCTCCAGCAGGGTGACCAGGTGGACGGCCGTCTCGGGGGACTTCAGCACCTTCATGACGGCCTGCGCCTGGTTGTGGATCGGCCCGAACCGGGCCAGGCCCGCCACCTCGTCGTTGACGTTCAGGAAGCGGGTGATCCGCCCGGTCGGCGGCGCGTCCATGACCACGTGGTCGTAGACGAACCGGCCCGCCCGGTCCTTGCGCCGCACCGCTTCGCAGGCCTTGCCCGTCAGCAGCACGTCGCGCAGGCCGGGGGCGATGGTCGTGGCGAAGTCGATGGCGCCGAGCTTCTTGAGCGCCCGGCCGGCCGAGCCGAGCTTGTAGAACATCTGGAGGTAGTCCAGCAGGGCCCGCTCGGCGTCGATGGCGAGGGCGAAGACCTCACCGCTGCCACCGGGCGCCACCGCGATCTTGCGCTCCTCGTAGGGGAGCGCCTCCGTCCCGAAGAGCTGTGCGATGCCCTGCCTGCCCTCGACCTCCACGAGAAGAGTCCGCTTGCCCTCGCGTGCGAGGGCGAGCGCGAGTGCCGCGGCGACCGTGGTCTTGCCGGTGCCGCCCTTGCCGCTGACCACCTGGAGCCTGCTCACAGCGTCCGAGCCTAATTCCTTCGCCCCGGACCGCAGGCACTACCCTCGCTCCCATGACCAAGAAGTTCGAATACGCGACGGTCCCGCTGCTGGTCCACGCCACCAAGCAGATCCTGGACACCTGGGGCGAGGACGGCTGGGAGCTCGTCCAGGTCGTGCCCGGGCCGAACAACCCCGAGCAGCTCGTGGCCTACCTCAAGAGGGAGAAGGCATGAGCACCGGCGCCGTCGAAGCGAAGCTGGCCGAGCTCGGCCTGACCCTCCCCGATGTCGTCCCGCCGCTGGCCGCGTACCAGCCGGCCGTGCGGTCGGGCGCGTACGTCTACACCGCGGGCCAGCTCCCGATGGTCAAGGGCAGCATGCCGGTCACCGGCAAGGTCGGCGCCGAGGTCTCGGCGGAGCAGGCCAAGGAGCTGGCCGCCGTGTGCGCGCTGAACGCCCTGGCCGCGGTCAAGTCGGTCATCGGTGACCTCGACAAGATCGCGCGCGTCGTGAAGGTCGTCGGCTTCGTCGCCTCGGCCCCGGACTTCACCGCCCAGCCGGGCGTGCTGAACGGTGCGAGCGAGCTGCTGGGCGAGGTCCTCGGTGAGAAGGGCGTGCACGCCCGCAGCGCGGTCGGCGTGGCCGTCCTGCCGCTGGACGCGCCGGTCGAGGTCGAGATCCTGGTCGAACTGGTCGCCGGAGCCTGATCCCCTCCGGGGAGGTCCCCGAGCCCGGTCGTACGCCCCCGCGGTGTGCGACCGGGCTCGGCGCCGTTTGAGGAGCGGGCGCGGAGCGCCGTGCAGTGGCCGGCACGGGCCGGATGACGGCAGCGGAATCAAGCCCCTCCGGCGTTTGAGGAGCGGGGTACGGGGCGGAGCCCCGCATCTTCGAGCCGCACCGGACAGGCGGCCCCGGGGGCCCCGGGCAGCGGGAGGGCCTCGAACATCGGGCCGGATGGCCGTAGCATCCCGCCATGCCGAATCAGCAGCAGGCGCAGCCCACCCCGCCCCCCGCCGGAGGCCAGTGGTACCCCCCGGAGTGGCCCGACCGCATCCGCGCGCTCGCGGACGGTTCCCTCACCCCCGTGGAACCCAAGCGGGCCGCCACCGTCATGCTGCTGCGCGACACCCCCGTCGGCCCCTCCGTGCACATGCTGCGCAGACGGGCCTCCATGGCCTTTGCCGGAGGCGCGTACGCCTATCCCGGCGGCGGCGTCGACCCCCGTGACGAGGAGCACCAGGTCGGCTGGGCCGGGCCCAGCCGGGCCGAATGGGCCGAGCGGTTCGGCACGGACACCCGTACCGCCCAGGCGATCGTCTGCGGAGCCGTACGGGAGACCTTCGAGGAGGCCGGCGTCCTGCTCGCCGGGCTCAGCGAGGACACCGTCGTCGGGGACACCACCGGCGACGACTGGGAGGCCGACCGCGAGGCCCTCGTGGCGCGGGAGCTGTCCTTCGCTGAGTTCCTCGACCGCCGCGGCCTGCGGCTCCGCTCCGACCTGCTCGGGGCATGGGCGCGCTGGATCACCCCCGAGTTCGAGCAGCGCCGCTACGACACCTGGTTCTTCGTCGCCGCCCTCCCGGAGGGCCAGCGCACCCGCAACGCCTCCACCGAGGCCGACCGGACCGTCTGGATCCGCCCGGCCGACGCGGCCGCCGGGTACGACAAGGGCGAGCTCCTGATGATGCCGCCGACCATCTCCACCCTGCGCTCCCTGGAGCCGTACGGGAGCGCCGCGGACGCACTCGCGGCGGCCGCGGGCAAGGACCTCACCCCGGTGCTGGCCCGGGCCTCGATGGAGGACGGCGAGCTGGTCCTGAGCTGGCCGGGCCACGACGAGTTCACCAAGCGCGTCAGCCTCGGGCCCGCCGACGGTCCTGCCGACACCCCGGCCGACGGCCCCGCCGACCGCCCCGGGAGCACCCGGTGACCGCCGCCGGCGCACTGCCCGGGCAGCCCCGCGGAGTGGTCTCCTCCGGGCCCGCGACCACCCGTGCCGTGAACGTCCTGGCCCCCAACGCCTCCGCGATGACCCTGGACGGCACCAACACCTGGCTGCTGTCGGAGCCCGACTCCGACCTGGCCGTCGTCATCGACCCCGGCCCGCTGGACGACGGGCACCTGCGCGCCGTCATCGCCGCCGCCGAGCAGGCGGGCAAGCGGATCGCGCTCACCCTGCTCACCCACGGCCACCCCGACCACGCCGAGGGCGCCGGCCGCTTCGCCGAGCTCACCGGCACCAAGGTCCGCGCCCTGGATCCGGCGCTGCGTCTCGGCGACGAGGGCCTGGCCGCCGGGGACGTGATCCGGACCGGCGGGCTGGAGCTGCGCGTGGTCCCGACCCCCGGGCACACCAGCGACTCGCTCTGCTTCCACCTGCCCGCCGACCGGGCCGTGCTGACCGGCGACACCGTCCTCGGCCGCGGCACGACCGTCGTCGCCCACCCCGACGGCCGTCTGGGCGACTACCTGGACTCCCTGCGCCGCCTGCGCTCGCTCACCGTCGACGACGGCGTGCACACCGTCCTGCCGGGCCACGGGCCGGTGCTGGAGGACGCGCAGGGCGCCGTGGAGTTCTACCTGGCCCACCGGGCGCACCGGCTCGCGCAGGTCGAGACCGCCGTGGAGAACGGCTTCGTCACCCCGGAGTCCGTGGTCCGTCACGTGTACGCGGACGTGGACCGCTCCCTGTGGCCGGCGGCGGAATGGTCCGTCCGGGCGCAGCTGGAGTACCTCCAGGAGCACGGCCTGATCCCCGGCGGCCCCGAGCTCTAGGCCCCGCTGCAGGCTCCGCTCCCGGCCTCGGCGCTCACGTCGGCCGGGGGCTCTTCGTGCCGTGCCGGGCCGTGTACTCGTCCGCGAGCCATGGCCCGAGGTCCTCGACGTACGTGCGCAGCACCGCCGGGTCCGCCACCGGATCCAGGGCGACGGCGGCCGCGGCCCGCATCTGCGCCGCGCGCTCGGGGTAGTACAGCCCGAAGACCTCCGCCGACTCGGTGAGGTCGCTGGTCCAGCCGCCCCACCGGGGCATGACCAGGGTGAATCCGGTGCGTACGAGATGCCGTGCGAAGCCCCGGCTCAGCTTCCGGCGCTCCTCCGGGGAGGCCGCGGCCCGCACCCTGGCCCGCCAGTCGGGCAGCAGCCCGGCCAGGCCGCCGTTGGTCTCGCGGGCGAGCAGGCTGTCGGGCCGGTAGCGCGGCAGGTGCTCGGCCAGGTCCGCGCCGAGCAGCGGGGTGCTCAGGCAGGCGAGGAACCAGCCGAGGTCGAATCGTTCCGCCTCGCTGAGCATCCGGGCCTTGCCGTGGAGCAGGACGCCGACCCCGTCGATCTCCGCGAAGTCCTCGTCGAGCCCGCGCGCCAGCACCTCGGTGGTGTCGCGGTCGTCCTGGGAGGGCTCGTGGTGCAGGACGAGCAGCAGGTCGAGGTCGGACCGCCCGGGGCGGGCCGTCCCGCGCGGCACGGACCCGTACAGGTAGGCGCTGTGCAGCCGCTGCCCGTACGCCTCGGCGATCCGCTCGCGCGCGGCCGCGACGACGCCCCTGAACTCGGCCTGCACCTGCCCGAGCGAACCCTCGCGCTCGAAGAACCCGTACGCGTCCACACCTCTGTGCTCCATACGGCTACTGTGCCCCGTCCCCCCGCAGGGGCCCCGGGAGCCGCACCCGCGAACGCGAAGGGGCCCCGCCCAACCGGGCAGGACCCCTTCGAAGAGTGACGACGGGCGTCAGCGGGACCGCTTCGCCAGGCGCTCCACGTCCAGCAGGATCACCGCGCGCGCCTCCAGGCGCAGCCAGCCGCGGCCCGCGAAGTCGGCCAGGGCCTTGTTCACGGTCTCGCGCGACGCGCCGACGAGCTGGGCCAGCTCCTCCTGCGTGAGGTCGTGCACGACGTGGATGCCCTCCTCGGACTGCACGCCGAACCGGCGCGACAGGTCGAGGAGCGCCCGCGCCACACGGCCGGGAACGTCGGAGAAGACCAGGTCGGACATCTGGTCGTTGGTCTTGCGCAGGCGGCGGGCAACGGCGCGCAGCAGCGCGGTCGCGACCTCGGGCCGGGCGTTGAGCCAGGGCTGGAGGTCGCCGTGGCCGAGGCCGAGCAGCTTGACCTCGGTCAGCGCGGTGGCGGTGGCGGTACGCGGGCCCGGGTCGAAGAGCGACAGCTCACCGATCAGCTCGCCGGGGCCGAGGACGGCCAGCATGTTCTCGCGGCCGTCGGGGGAGGTGCGGTGCAGCTTCACCTTGCCCTCGGTCACGACATACAGCCGGTCGCCGGGGTCGCCCTCGTGGAACAGGGCGTCGCCGCGTGCGAGGGTCACCTCGCCCATGGAGGCGCGGAGCTCCGCGGCCTGCTCGTCATCGAGCGCCGCGAAGAGCGGGGCGCGCCGCAGAACGTCGTCCACGAGTCTCTCTCCTATGTCGACCAGCTCAGGGGTCCGGTCCCCCATTTTGCCGGACGGCTCAAACAGTGCGATCAATCACTACTAAGGATGCCGGACGGAGGCGCGTGCTGTGCGGTGGGAGACCAATCGGGGTGGTGTTACCTGAGGTCCGGGCGGGTGTCAGCGCCCGGCCTTAGGCTGGCCGGGTGTCCAATAAGCCGGTGAGAGCACAGGCCAAGGGGTCCGCAGGAGTGACGGGACCCCAAAATTCAGCCGTGGGCGAACACGCCCCCGAGAAGGTGTCCGCGGCGGCCCGACCCGCCCCCGAGGGCAAAGGTTCGGCCAAGAAAGCGCCCGGGCCGAAGGCTGCCGCGCAGGGCGGATCGAAGCGGGCCGGATCGAAGCGGGCCGAATCGCACCTCGCCATGGTGCGCAGGGCCCGCCGCATCAATCGCGAACTGGCCGAGATCTATCCGTACGCCCATCCGGAGCTCGACTTCCGCAATCCCTTCGAGCTGCTCGTCGCGACGGTGCTGTCCGCCCAGACCACCGACCTGCGGGTGAACCAGACGACCCCGGCCCTGTTCGCCGCCTACCCGACCCCCGAGGACATGGCTGCGGCCGTTCCCGAGGATCTGGAGGAGCTGATCCGGCCGACCGGGTTCTTCCGGGCCAAGGCCCGGTCCCTGCTCGGCCTGTCGCAGGCCCTGCGGGACAACTTCGGCGGCGAGGTCCCGGGCCGGATCGAGGACCTCGTGACGCTGCCCGGAGTCGGCCGCAAGACGGCGAACGTGGTGCTCGGCAATGCGTTCGGCGTCCCCGGGATCACCGTCGACACCCACTTCGGCCGGCTGGTGCGCCGCTGGAAGTGGACCGAGCAGGAGGATCCGGAGAAGGTCGAGGCGGAGATCTGCGCGATCTTCCCGAAGAGCGAGTGGACGATGCTCTCGCACCGGGTCGTCTTCCACGGCCGCCGGATCTGCCATGCGCGCAAGCCCGCCTGCGGCGCCTGCCCGATCGCCCCGCTCTGCCCGGCGTACGGGGAGGGCGAGACCGACCCGGAGAAGGCCAAGAAGCTGCTCAAGTACGAGAAGGGCGGCCAGCCCGGCCAGCGCCTGACCCCGCCCCCGGACTACCCGGGCCTCCCGGCCCAGCCCCTCGGCGCGGGCTCCTGAGGCGCGGGCCGGGCTGATCCGGGCCCGTCGGCGTCCGGGGCGCGGCGTCGGGGGCCCGGACCCGGCAGCGGCGCCCCGGCTGCGCAGCCCCGGGCTGCGGCGCCGCACCTGAGGAACGAATCGGTACCCGCACGGCGTTGCCAGTGCGGGAGATCACGGACAGGGATGCCTATGACGCGCGGTAGCGGTACGCAGGACGAGACGAGCACGGTGGGCCGGGAGGGCGGCGGCATCGCCGTCACCACCCACGGCCTGCCCGCCTGGCTCACCCCCGTCGCCGAGGCGGCCCGCTCCGTCCAGCCGCGCCAGCTGAGCCGGTTCCTGCCGCCCGAGGACGGCCGAGGGCGGCAGTCGGCCGTACTCGTCCTCTTCGGCGAAGGCGCCCGCGGTCCCGAGCTGCTGCTCATGGAGCGTGCCGGCACCCTCCGCTCGCACGCGGGCCAGCCGTCCTTCCCGGGCGGCGCCCTCGACCCGGAGGACGGCGACCCGGCCACCACCGGCCCGCTGCGGGCCGCCCTGCGGGAGGCCGAGGAGGAGACGGGGCTCGACCCCTCCGGGGTCCAGCTCTTCGGGGTGCTGCCCCGGCTCTACATCCCGGTGAGCGAGTTCGTCGTGACCCCGGTGCTCGGCTGGTGGCGTACGCCGAGCCCGGTCGGCGCCGTGGACCCGGCCGAGACGGCCCGGGTCTTCACGGTCCCCGTGGCCGACCTCACGGACCCGGAGCACCGGGTCACCACCGTCCATCCGGGCGGCCACCTGGGGCCGGGTTTCACCGTCGAATCGGCTCTGGTCTGGGGTTTCACCGCCGGGGTGATCGACCGGATCCTGCACTTCGCGGGCTGGGAGCGAGAGTGGGACCGATCACGGCAGGTCCCGCTCGACTGGCGCTCGTGAGACGGTGACCCACGTGAACGTGCTGGACATCTTGTTGTTGGTCGCCGCCGTGTGGTTCGCGATCGTCGGCTACCGGCAGGGGTTCGTCGTCGGCATCCTGTCGGTGATCGGCTTCCTGGGCGGCGGCCTCATCGCCGTGTCCCTGCTGCCGCTGGTCTGGAACCGGCTGACGGACAACGGCAGCCAGGTGTCCACCACGGTCGTGGTGATCTCAGTCGTCGTGATCATCGTCTTCGCCTCCGTCGGCCAGGCCCTGACCACCCATCTCGGCAGCAGACTCCGCCGCCGCATCACCTGGTCGCCGGCGCGCGTGCTCGACGCGACCGGCGGAGCCGTGGTCAACGTGGTCGCGATGCTCCTGGTGGCCTGGCTGATCGGCCTGCTGGTCGCCGGTACCTCGATCCCCACGCTGGGCAAGGAGGTGCGCAGCTCCAGGGTGCTGCTCGGCGTCTCGCGGGTGCTGCCCGACCAGGCCAACACCTGGTTCTCTGACTTCCGCTCCACCCTGGAGCGCAACGGCTTCCCGCAGGTGTTCACCCCGTTCTCGAACGAGCCGATCCCCCAGGTGCAGGCGCCGGACCCGGACCTCGTGACCAGCCCCGTCACCGAGCAGGCCAAGGGCTCGATCGTGAAGGTCGTCGGCACCGCGCCCAGCTGCAGCAAGGTGCTGGAGGGCACGGGCTTCGTCTTCGCGCCCGGCAAGGTGATGACCAACGCGCACGTCGTCGGCGGGGTCGCCGAGCCGACCGTGCAGATCGGCGGCGAGGGCAAGCTGTACGACGGCAAGGTCGTGCTCTACGACTGGGCGCGCGACATCGCCGTCCTGGACGTGCCCAAGCTGAAGGCGCCCCCGCTGGAGTTCACCGAGAAGGACGCGGTGAGCGGCAACGACGCGATCGTCGCCGGCTTCCCGGAGAACGGCGCGTACGACGTGCGCGCGGCCCGCGTCCGCGGCCGGATCAACGCCAACGGCCCGGACATCTACCATCGGGGCACCGTCCGACGGGACGTCTACTCGCTGTTCGCGACCGTCCGCCAGGGCAACTCCGGCGGACCGCTGCTGACGCCCGACGGCAAGGTGTACGGGGTCGTCTTCGCGAAGTCCCTCGACGACCCGAACACCGGCTACGCACTGACGGTGGACGAGATCCGCGACGACATCCGGGACGGCAGGACCGCCGACCGGCGGATCGACACCCAGGGCTGCGCCCTCTGACCCGCCCCGCGGCACCGGCGTTCTCGGCGTCCCCTACGTCCGTGGGTGACGCAGGCGCGCAGAGACCCACAGGGCCCGGCGGCGCAGGATGCGCGGAATCCCGAGTCGGAGGTCGTGGCCGTGCCGGCCGGCCCTCTCGTGGGTGCCCGGCGCGGTGGCCGAGCGGTCTTCGTGTGCGGTGTCACCGTAGTCGTACGTCCAGCCCATACTCCGAGCTGTGCCCGTGCCCCAAGGTCGGTAACCCCGTATGCGGGGGCCAATTGGCCTATGCGCCAGGCAATTGAATGCTTGTCATACCGGTTATGCCGGTTATGTGAGGCTCCGTCAGCGGTCCGGCTCGGGGTCCTTGAGCCAGTTCACCAGCTCGGTGGAGAACGCCGCCGGGTCCTCCTCGTGCGGGAAGTGCCCGAGGCCGTCGAACAGCCGCCACCGGTACGGGGCTTCGACGTACTCCCCGGAACCGGCCGCGCTCCGCGTCCGCATCACCGGGTCGAGCGAGCCGTGCAGGTGCAGCGTGGGCACCCGCACCGGGCGCTTCATCCGCCGGTTGAACTGGAGCCCGTCGGGCCGGGCCATCGAGCGCATCATCCAGCGGTACGGCTCCACGGAGCAGTGCGCGGTGGACGGGATGCACATGGCCCGCCGGTACACGGCGATGTCCTCGTCGGTGATGGACTCCTGCAGCCGGGGGCCCGACCACTCCCGGATCAACTCCCCTACGAGGGCGCCGTCGTCGGCGACGAGCTGCCGCTCCGGGATGAACGGCCGCTGGAAGCCCCAGATGTGCGAACTGGCCCTGGTCTGGCCGAAGTCCGACAGCATCGCCGAACGCCAGCGCCTCGGGTGCGGCATCGAGGAGACGACGAGCCGGCGCACCAGCTTCGGCCGCATCACGGCGGCCGTCCACGCGAGGTACCCGCCCAGGTCGTGCCCGACGAGGGCGGCGTCCGGTTCGCCCAGGGACCGTACGACCCCGGTGATGTCGAGCGCCAGGTTCGCCGGGTCGTAGCCGCGCGGGGTGCGGTCGCTGCCGCCGACCCCGCGCAGGTCCATCGCGACCGCCCGGTATCCGGCGTCGGCGAGCGCGGTCAGCTGGTGCCGCCAGGTCCACCAGAACTGCGGGAAGCCGTGCAGCAGCAGCACCAGCGGCCCGTCGCCGACCTCGGCGACGTGGAAGCGGGCGCCGTTGGCCGCGACGTCCCGGTGCGTCACCGCTCTCCCGCCGGGGAGGTCGAGCCGTACCGCCGTGGCAGCAGTGGGGGGAGTGCTGGGGTCCGGCGTGGGCGCTGTCATGAGGACGAGCGTGCCACACCCACGGCCTGGTCACTCACCGGCCGCGCGTGCGGCTTGACGGTTCCGAGGAGCGCGGAGGTCTGCTTGACGGACTCGATGGTCTTCACCGGCGGCTTGACCTTCTTGAACTTGGACATGGCGATCAGCCCGACCACGCCCGCGAGCACCCAGAACACCCCGGCGACGATGAGGAAGCACCACGAGAGGCCGAGCCCGGAGGTGTGAATCCAGTACGCCAGGGCGAAGCTCAGCATCGGCACGGAGGCGAGCACGAACACCCCGGCGACGATCGCGGCGCCGCTGCCGATGCCCGCGCGCTTGACGTCCTGCTTGAGCTCCACCTTGGCGAGGGCGATCTCGTCGTGCACCAGGGCGGACATCTCGGCGGTGGCCGAGGCGACCAGCTGGCCCAGCGTGCGCTCGGCTCCCTGCGCCCCTTGGTCCACTGCGCTCATCGCTCTCTCCCTTTGTCGTCTGCTGGTGTGCTGCGTATGCCGCCGGCGGCTGTCCTCCGTCGTCAGTCAGATCATGCCGGACGGTCGGCCCCGTTGCTGGCCCCGGCCGCCGCTTCGGCCTTGCGGCGGTGCTCCGCGGCCCTCTCCTCGTAGATCTTCGCCATCCGCAGGTGGTACGCCGGGTTGTGCTGCTCGTAGATGTCCGGGATGCCGTCCTGGTCCTCGTCGAGCTCCTCGGCCTCGGTGAGCGCCCGGTACTTGCGGTTGCGGAGCTTGAGCAGGACGCAGGCGATGACCGCGGCGATCAGGGAGCCGATCAGGACGGCGGCCTTGATCTCGTCGGTGAGTACGGGGTCGTCGGCGAAGGCGAGCTCACCGATCAGCAGCGAGACGGTGAAGCCGATGCCCGCGAGGGAGGCCACGGCCAGTACGTCGGGCCACGCGAGGTCGTCGTTCAGCTCGGCCTTGGTGAAGCGGGCGGCCAGCCAGGTGCCGCCGAAGATGCCGACGGCCTTGCCGACGACCAGGCCGAGGACCACGCCGAGTGTCTCGGGCCGGGTGAAGACCTCGGCGATGGCCTCGTCGGAGAGGGAGACGCCGGCGGAGAAGAGCGCGAACAGCGGCACGGCGAGTCCGGCCGAGATCGGCCGCACCAGGTGCTCGATGTGCTCGCCGGGGGAGTGCTCCTCGCCCTCCCTGGTGTGGCAGCGGAGCATCAGGCCCATCGCGACGCCGGCGATCGTGGCGTGGACCCCGCTGTTGTACATCAGGCCCCAGACGGCCAGGGCGAGCGGGACGTAGACGTACCAGCCCCGGACGCCGACGCGCAGGAGGAACCAGAAGAGGACCAGGCCGGCGAACGCGCCGCCGAGCGCCAGGAAGTCGATCTCCTCCGTGAAGAACACGGCGATGATGATGATCGCGAAGAGGTCGTCGACGACGGCGAGGGTCAGCAGGAACGCGCGCAGCGCGGAGGGCAGCGAGGTGCCGATGACCGCGAGGACGGCGAGTGCGAAGGCGATGTCGGTGGCGGTCGGGACGGCCCAGCCGTCCATCGAACCGCCGCCGGCGGTGTTGACGAGGGAGTAGACCGCGGCGGGGACGGCCATGCCGCAGACGGCGGCGATGACCGGGAGGGCGGCCGCCTTGGGGTCGCGCAGGTCGCCCGCGACGAGCTCGCGCTTGAGCTCGATGCCGGCCACGAAGAAGAAGATCGCGAGCAGGCCGTCGGCCGCCCAGTGCTGGACCGAGAGGTCCAGGCCGAGGGCGGCGGGGCCGATGTGGAAGTTCTTGACGGTCTTGTAGCTCTCCGCCAGGCCCGGAGTGTTCGCCCAGATCAGGGCGGTGATCGCGGCCACGAGGAGGAGCACGCCGCCGACGGTCTCGGCGCGCAGCGCATCGGCGAGGAAGCGCCGCTCGGGCAGCGAGAGCAGGCCGAGGAACTTGCGGCTCTGGTGGTCGGTGCGGTCGGGCGTGGCCACAGCGGGGCACCTCCGGGGGTCGGTTGGACGGCATGGCGAAGCTCGTTGCCGACCAGACTTCCCGGCGCACCCTGTGGTTTTCACGCTTGGTTTTTACGCTTTGAATACTTTACAGGGTGTACGCGAGGGCATATCCGGTGATCATCACTTTATGCGCGAAAGGGGCACCCGGCGCGGCGCGCCGGGTGCCCCTTTCGTCGTGTCTCAGCCGTCGTCTCAGTCCTCGCTGGACGCGCTCGGCAGCTTGCTCTGGATCAGGCTCATCACCGAGGAGTCGGCGAGCGTCGTGACGTCGCCGACGGCGCGGTCCTCGGCGACATCGCGCAGCAGACGGCGCATGATCTTGCCCGAGCGGGTCTTCGGCAGCTCCTGGACCGGCACGATCCGCTTCGGCTTGGCGATCGGGCCGAGGGTGGCGCCCACGTGGTTGCGCAGCTCGCCGACGAGGGTGTCCGTCTCGGAGGCGCTGCCGCGCAGGATCACGAAGGCCACGATGGCCTGGCCGGTGGTCTCGTCCTTGGCGCCGACCACGGCCGCCTCGGCGACCGAGGGGTGCGAGACGAGTGCGGACTCGACCTCGGTGGTCGAGATGTTGTGGCCGGACACGAGCATCACGTCGTCCACCCGGCCGAGCAGCCAGATGTCGCCGTCCTCGTCCTTCTTGGCGCCGTCGCCCGCGAAGTACTTGCCCTCGAAGCGCGACCAGTAGGTGTCGATGAACCGCTGGTCGTCACCCCAGATGGTGCGCAGCATCGACGGCCACGGCTCGGTGAGGACCAGGTAGCCGCCTCCGCCGTTCGGGACCTCGTGGGCCTCGTCGTCCACGACGGTCGCGGAGATCCCGGGCAGCGCGCGCTGCGCCGAGCCCGGCTTGGTCTCCGTGACGCCCGGCAGCGGGGCGATCATCATCGCGCCGGTCTCGGTCTGCCACCAGGTGTCGACGATGGGGCAGCGGTCGCCGCCGATGTGCTTGCGGTACCAGATCCAGGCCTCGGGGTTGATCGGCTCGCCGACCGAGCCCAGCACGCGCAGGCTCGACAGGTCGAACTTCGCGGGGATGTCGTCGCCCCACTTCATGAACGTCCGGATGGCCGTGGGCGCGGTGTAGAGGATGGTGACGCCGTACTTCTGCACGACCTCCCAGAACCGGCCCTGGTGCGGGGTGTCCGGCGTGCCCTCGTACATCACCTGGGTGGCGCCGTTCGCGAGCGGCCCGTAGACGATGTACGAGTGCCCGGTCACCCAGCCGATGTCGGCGGTGCACCAGTAGACGTCGCTCTCCGGCTTCAGGTCGAAGACCGCGTGGTGGGTGTACGCCGCCTGCGTGAGGTAGCCGCCCGAGGTGTGCAGGATGCCCTTCGGCTTACCCGTGGTCCCCGAGGTGTACAGGATGAAGAGCGGGTGCTCGGCGTCGAAGGCCTGCGGGGTGTGCTCGGCGGACTGGCGGCCGACCACGTCGTGCCACCAGACGTCGCGGCCCTCGGTGACGGCGGTGTCCTGCCCGGTGCGCCGTACGACGAGCACGTGCTCGACCTGCGGGCACTTGGCGACGGCCTCGTCGATCGCGGGCTTCAGGGCGGTCGGCTTGCCGCGGCGGTAGCCGCCGTCGGCGGTGATGACCAGCTTGGCGTCGGCGTCCTGGATGCGGGAGGCGACGGCGTCGGCGGAGAAGCCGCCGAAGACCACGGAGTGCGCGGCGCCGATACGGGCGCACGCGAGCATGGCGACGACCGCCTCGGGGATCATCGGCAGGTAGACGGCGACCCGGTCACCGGCCTGAACGCCCAGCTCGGTCAGGGCGTTGGCCGCCTTGGACACCTCGTCCTTGAGCTCGGCATAGGTGATCGCGCGGCTGTCGCCGGGCTCGCCCTCGAAGTGGATGGCGACGCGGTCGCCGTTGCCGGCCTCGACGTGGCGGTCCACGCAGTTGTAGGCGACGTTCAGCGTGCCGTCCGCGAACCACTTCGCGAAGGGCGGGTTCGTCCAGTCGAGCGTCTGCGTCGGCTCCGTGGCCCAGGTCAGCCGCCGGGCCTGCTCGGCCCAGAAGCCCAGCCGGTCCGCGTCGGCCTGTGCGTACGCAGCCTCTTTCACGTTGGCGGCGGCGGCCAGATCGGCGGGCGGTGCGAACCGCCGCTCCTCCTTGAGCAGATTGGCCAGGCTTTCATTGCTCACGAGATCTCCCTTTCCCAGGGTGTCCGTTGTGTCCCCGGGCATAGCTCATCAGTCGGCGGCCCGGGTGACAAGGGGTAGCCGACAATTGGTTTAGACCTATGCTCCGCCTCGGTGCCGCGCGGGAGCGGCGCGCGAAGGCCCCTTCCCGCTGCAGGGTGCGAGAAGGGGCCACACGATTGCACGGATACGGGAGGGTATCGGTTCACCCCCCGTGCTCAGGGGATCTCGTCAGGCGTTCTGGCCGACGCTGTCGAAGACCCTGCAGTCGAAGAAGTCCTCGCCCTCGGACAGCAGGTACGCCTGGGCCTCGCCCACGTGGAAGTACATCCCGTGCAGCTCCAGCGTCCCCTCGGCGAGCCGCCTGGCCACCGACTCGTGCGCCCGCAGGTGCTCCAGCTGCTGGACCACATTGGTCAGGCACAGCTGCTCCACGGCATCCGCCGGGAGCCGCCCGGAGATCCGGGCCCAGGCGTGGTGGCGGCTGGCCATCCGCTCCAGGCTGGGCAGGCCGTGCCGCAGCCAGCGGCGCAGCGGGGTCATCGGCTGCCCGGGAGCGGAGTTGAGCAGGGCCTGCATGGCCCCGCAGCCCGAATGGCCGCACACCGTGATGCTGTCCACCTTGAGCACGTCCACGGCGTACTCGATGGCCGCGGCGACCGAGTCGTCCGTGGACTCCGCTCCGGGGAGCGGGACCAGGTTGCCGACGTTGCGGACGGTGAAGAGGTCGCCGGGGCCGCTGGCCGTGATCATGCTGGTCACCAGGCGGGAGTCCGCGCAGGTGAGGAAGAGCTGCGAGGGCCGCTGCCCCTCGCGGGCCAGCCGGGCCAGTTCGTCCCGCACGTGGGGCGCGGTGTCGCGCTGGAAGGCGCCGATCCCATTGGCCAGTTGACCGGCACCACGCTTCCGGGGCCGCTTCTGCGGGGAGGCCGCCGACTCCAGGGCCTCGGCGGCCGCCGCCTCCACACTGCCGGCTCCGTCCGCACCGGACTGAGCCGGCCGGTGGTCGCAGTGGTTCTGCCAGGGCGTCCAGGGCCGGCAGCACTGGTGCGCCCCGCGCTGCGGACCGCTCCGGGGCCGCTCGGCCGTACTGGCGCGGCCGGTCACCTTCAGGGAACCGCCTTGCGCCACATGGGAGTCCTGCCAGTCCTGCAGGGTCTCGTACGCCGCGTGGTCCATGAACGAGCCGTCCAGCTCGATCAGCGCCTGCCCGTCGTGCGGGATCTGGTTCAGGGCCCGGCTCAGCCGGGGCACCGCGAGGAAGGTCAACTGCCCGCGCGCCCGCACCCGGTGCACCCCGCCGTCCAGCTGTTCCACCGTGATCCGGGTCCGGGCGAGGCGGTGCAGGGCCAGCGCCACGGCGACCGCGATCCCGATGGCCACGCCCTCCAGGACCCCGCCGAACACCACGGCGACGATCGTCGTGACGTAGACCAGGATCTCGCGGTGCCGGGTGACGGTGCGCAGGTGGGTGGCATTGACCATCTGCACGCCCAGCGCCATGACCAGGGCGGCCAGCGCGGCGAGCGGGATGAGGTCGAGGACGGGGACGAGGAGTCCGGCCGCGAGCAGCACCCAGAGCCCGTGCAGCATCACCGAATGCCGGCTGACGGCCCCGTACTTGACGTTGGCGACGCTGCGGACGGCCCCGCCCGCGACCGGCAGCCCGCCCAGCGCGCCGGAGACGATGTTCGCCACGCCCTGGCCGCGCAGCTCCTTGTCGAGGTCGGCGCGCGGCGGGCGGTTCCCCCGCTTCCGCTCGGCCGCGATCAGCTTGTCGGTGGCGACCGCCGAGAGCAGGGATTCCACGCTGCCGACCAGGGTGATGGTGAGTACGGCGGCGATGATCCCGAGGACCGGGCCCTCGGGCAGCTCGGGCAGTGCGTGGCTGCGCCAGGACGGCAGGTCCACGCGGGGCACCGTGAGCCCGACGAGGGCGGCGACGACGGTCGCGGTGGCGACGGCGGCGAGCGCGGCCGGCACCTTGCGCAGCGCCTGCCCCGCCCGGCCGGGCAGCCGGGGCCAGGCGATGAGAACGGTCAGCGTGAGCACGCTGACACCGAGTGCGCCCGGGTGGAGGTCGGCCAACTGGCCCGGGAGGGCCCGGACGTTGGCCACGGCGGAGCTCTGCGGGGTGCCGCCGAGGACGATGTGCAGGTTGGCCAGTGCGATGGTCACGCCGACGCCCGCGAGCATGCCGTGCACGATGGCCGGGCTGACCATGAGTGCTGACCGGGCGGTGCGCAGCGCGGCGAGCCCGAGCTGGCAGCAGCCGGCGAGCACGGTGATGGCGCAGGTGGTCCGCCATCCGTAGCGCTGGATCAACTCGGCGGAGACCACGGTGAGTCCGGCCGCCGGCCCGCTCACCTGGAGCGGGGCGCCGCCCAGCCGCCCGGCGACGATCCCGCCGACCGCTGCGGCGACCAGTCCCGCCTGGAGCGGGGCTCCGGTGGCCAGGGCGATGCCGAGCGAGAACGGAAGGGCGATCAGGAACACCGCGAGCGAGGCCGAAAGGTCGGCCGGGAGGTTGGCGGGGAGGGATTTGGCAGGGGAAGTCATAAGGTCCCGTCTCCTCTGGCCTGGTCTGGCCCGGTCTGGTCTGGGGAGGGGTGAAGCGGCGGGAGTCTCAACACTCAGTAAACGAATGGTAATGGTGAGTAAAGGCGGGTGAAAGGTAATACGGGCAAATGGCCCACGAATTACCGCCAAAGGGTGATTGATGCTTTTATCCGGCTTGTCACACCTTCTTCAAAGCGGACCGCATGGGACGTTGCGGCGCGGAAGTCCCGTGTGGGAACCGCGATGAACCGCGATGGCTCTGCCATGGCTGCGAGGGAGAGGTGGGGCGGATGATCGCCGCCACGAAGAAGATCGCCGGCGGCCTGGTCGCCACGGCCCTGGCCCTGGGGGTTGCCGGGTGCACCGCCTCGGGCCCCGCCAAGTCCCCGGCCCCGGGCCCCCAGAACGCCAGGAAGGGGGCGGCCGCCCCCGAGGCCCCGGGCAGTGTCAACCGGCCCATCGGCGACGGCTCGACCGCCTACACCGGCCCCCAGCCCAACGTGCAGAAGCCCCAGAAGCTGAAGCCGGGCGAGAAGCCGCCCCAGTTCGTGGTCTTCTCCTGGGACGGGGCCGGCGAGGACAGCCAGAAGCTCTTCTCGCACTTCCGCGAGGTCGGCAAGAAGTACAACGCCCGCATGACGTACTTCCTCAGCGGCGTGTACATGCTCCCGGAGGAGAAGCGCTCCCTCTACACGGCCCCGCAGCACGCATCCGGCCGCTCCGACATCGGCTTCGGCGACCTCCAGGGCATCAAGGACACCGCCACCCAGGTCCGCGCGGCCTGGCTGGAGGGCAACGAGATCGGCACCCACTTCAACGGCCACTTCTGCGGCCCCGACGGCGGCGTCGGCACCTGGTCCGTGGACGAGTGGAAGAGCGAGATCAACCAGGCCAAGTCCTTCGTCAAGAACTGGAAGACGAACGCGGGCCTGAAGGCCATGGAGGCGCTCCCGTTCGACTACGACAAGGAGCTCATCGGCGCCCGCACCCCCTGCCTCGAAGGCCAGAAGAACTTCATGCTGGCCGCCAAGGACATGGGCTTCCGCTACGACTCCAGCGGCATCAGCAAGCAGATCTGGCCCAAGAAGACGGACGGCCTCTGGGACATCCCGCTCCAGCTCGTCCCCATGCCGGGCCGCGCCTTCGACACGCTGAGCATGGACTACAACTACATGGTCAACCAGTCCGGGACGACCTCGCAGGGCGACCCCTCGCAGCACACGTACTGGGGTGACCAGATGCGCGACGGCCTGCGCCAGGCCTTCGACCGCGTCTACCAGGGCAACCGGGCGCCGCTGATCATCGGCAACCACTTCGAGTCCTGGAACGGCGGCACCTACATGCGTGCCGTCGAGGAGTCCATCCAGACCATGTGCACCAAGCCCGAGGTCCGCTGCGTGCCGTTCCGGGAGCTCGTGGACTGGCTGGACGCCCAGGACCCGAAGACCCTGGAGTGGATGCGGTCGCTCGACGTCGGCGAGGCGCCGAAGCAGGGCTGGGCGAAGTTCCTGACCGCGGGGCCGCCGGCGAAACCGGCCGCCCCCGCGGGCGTCAAGCCGGCTGCGGGGCCGGCCGATGGGGCTGCGGACGAGGGCTGAGGATCGCGTCCATCGCCGCCGCGTCCTCGCGGAGCTGGAAATCGGGGTCGACTTGGTCCGCCAGGTCGACCCCGGTCTTGGCGTTGCCCCAGCTCTCCGCGTTCCTGAGGTGGAAGCGCACCATCTGCTCGGTGTACCGGCCCCAGTCGCGGTGCGCGTACGAGTCGTCGGCGGCGTCCTGGAGCGCCTGGAGGGCCAGCCGGTTGCTCGCCTCCAGCAGCTCGAAGGCGGCCGGACGGCCCTTCTCCATCGCCCGCACCCAGTCCGAGTGCGCCACGGTCACCAGCAGGTCCTCGCCGGCCTCGTCCTGGAGGAACTCGATGTCCTCGGGCCCCTGGACCTTGTTGCCGATGACCTTGAGCGTGATCCCGAAGTCCCGGGCGTACTCCTTGTACTGGCGGTAGACGGAGACGCCCTTGCGGGTCGGCTCGGCGACCAGGAAGGTCACGTCGAAACGGGTGAACATGCCCGATGCGAAGGAGTCCGAGCCGGCCGTCATGTCGACCACCACGTACTCGTCGGGTCCGTCGACGAGGTGGTTGAGGCAGAGCTCCACCGCTCCGACCTTGGAGTGGTAGCAGGCGACGCCCAGGTCGGCCTCGGTGAACGGCCCGGTGGCCATGAGCCGTACGGGCTCCCCGTCCAGCAGCAGCGTCCGCGCGCAGGCCTCGTACACCGGGTTGTCCTCGGTGATGCGCAGCAGGCGCGAGCCGCGGCCGGGCGGCGTGGTCTTGATCATCGTCTCGGCGGACGCGATGCGCGGGTTGGAACCCCGCAGGTATTCCTTGATCAGGGGCAGGTGGGCGCCCATGGCGGGCAGCCGGGCGGCCTCCTCGTCGCTGAGGCCGAGCGCGGTGCCCAGGTGCTGGTTGATGTCGGCGTCCACCGCGACGACGGGGGCTTCATTGGCGGCGAGGTGGCGGATGAAGAGGGAGGACAGCGTCGTCTTGCCGCTGCCGCCCTTTCCCACGAAAGCGATCTTCATGTTCACCAAGCGTAGTGGGTTGAATGCGGGGAGTTGTCAAGGTGAGTGAAGAAGACCACTCCAAGGAGGGGTCGGTGGTACGGGGGCGCAGTGCGTAGGCTCCTTACTTATGAGTAGCGCTGCTGACCCGCTGGCCGCACTGGCCGGGCTGCCGGGTGTCGCCGATTCCGTGGATTCCGTACGCAAGGCCGTGGACCGGGTCTACGGGCACCGCGTGATGCGCCGCCGGAGCGGAGAGATCACCTCGGAGGCCGCGCTGCGCGGCGCCCGCGCCAGTGCGGCGCTGTCCGGCGCCGACTGGGCGCTGGAGGAGGTGCGCCGCCGGACCGACTTCGGTTCGGAGGCGGAGGCCCACACGGTCGGTGCCGCGCTGCGGCTCACCGCCGAGGCGGGTCAGCTGCTGAGCATCTGGCGGCAGTCGCCGCTGCGGGTCCTGGCGCGGCTGCACCTGGTGGCCTCGGGGTCGACGGTGGACGGTGACGTCGTGGGCCGCCCGCGGCTGGCGGGCGAGCCGGTGGACGAGCCCCTGGTGGACCTGCCGTTGCCGAGCGCCGACGAGGTCGCGGGCCGGCTCGACGGCCTGTCCCGCCTGGTCATCGCGGGCGGTTCCGCTCCGGCGCTGATCACGGCCGCGGTGGTGCACGGCGAGCTGCTGGCCCTGCGCCCCTTCGCAACGTACAACGGCCTGGTCGCGCGGACGGCGGAGCGGATCGTCCTGATCAACAGCGGACTGGACCCGAAGGCGATCTGCCCGGCGGAGGTCGGGCACGCGGAGCAGGGGCGCGAGGCGTACCTGGCGGCCTTCGAGGGGTACGTCTCCGGTACCGCCGAGGGGATGGCCGCCTGGATCGCCCACTGCGGGCGGGCGGTCGAGCTCGGCGTGCGTGAGTCGACGGCCGTCTGCGAGGCCCTCCAGCGGGGCGCGGCCTGAGGTCCGCCGCCCGTCCGGTGGTCCGGCCTGCGGTTTTTCGCCCGGACACGGGTTGCGGCGACACCCATGTTGCTCTGGTGTCGCCGCTGGCATTTACGCCCAGTTACCAAGCGTCCTCGATAGTTGCCCATCAGGTCGGGAACTTTGCCCGTTCCCTGGTGCGGCTGGCCCGTAATCGACGGGTCGACGTCGCGTGGGTGCTCGGCGTTCATGCTTCGGTCCGTGGGCCTTACTGCGTTTTAAAGATGATCCTCTCGGATGTTCTTTGGTCTCGCGGGCCGTTGCTTTATTTGTACTCCGCTTCGGTTCCATGCGAAACCCCTGGCTCCACTTTTTACTTTCCGGGACGAGCCCGGGCGAACCGGACGGCCGCTATCGGTGCAGGTCAGGACATTCACTTGGATGCGGCGGCGGCCAGGGCACCGGCCCGGCGCCGACTCGCGTACCAGACCAGTCCGGCCGTGGCGGCCGCCGCCCCCACGGCGGCCGCTGCGACGAGCGCGGGCCGCGCGGGCATGGACAGTCCGGGCAGCCGCTGCTTGAGCCGTACGGGCCGGTCGAAGACCAGCACGGGCCACTCCCGTGCCAGTGCCTCGCGGCGCAGCGCGCGGTCGGGGTTGACGGCGTGCGGGTGCCCGACGGCCTCCAGCATGGGGATGTCGGTGACCGAATCGCTGTACGCGTAGCAGCGGGCGAGGTCGTAGCCCTCGGACTCCGCCAGCTCGCGCACGGCCTCCGCCTTGGTGGGCCCGTACGCGTAGTACTCGATCTCACCCGTGAAACATCCGTCCTCACCCACGACCATGCGCGTGGCGACGACCCGGTCCGCGCCGAGCATCTCCCCGATCGGCTCGACCACTTCGGCACCGGAGGTGGACACGATCACCACATCGCGGCCGGCGGTGTGATGGGCCTCGATGAGGGACGCGGCCTCGTCGTAGATGATCGGGTCGATGAGGTCGTGCAGGGCTTCCGCGACGATCTCCCGCACCTGCTGCACGTTCCACCCCTTGCAGAGGGCGGACAGGTACTCCCGCATCCGCTCCATCTGGTCGTGGTCGGCGCCGCCGGCCAGGAAGATGAACTGCGTGTATGCGGTGCGCAGCACTGCGCGGCGGTTGATCAGGCCGCCCTGGTAGAAGGACTTGCTGAACGTCAAGGTGCTCGACTTCGCAATGACCGTCTTGTCCAGGTCGAAGAAGGCTGCGGTACGAGGCGAGGAGTGCGGCAAGGGCTGATTTTCCACGCCCCGAGCATATGCGCCCACCATTCGGCGTAAGGTGTGGCGCGTGGGTTTGCCTGAGAAGGCTCTCGGGTACACCATGGAAGTCACGGATCGTTCGCGACCGTGCTAACCCGGTCTGGCTCCTCCCCCCCCGAGTCGGACCGTGGGGACGACCCCCGCTCTCCCCCCCGGCGGGGGTCGTCGCATGTCCGGACGCGGTTCGCGTCCCTGCCTTCGGCCCCAAGTGACCATCTCCCGGCCCTTCCCCTTGTGCGGGGCCCTGCCCGGCGAAGGCCCCCGCCACGTCAGACTCGTGACCCTGCGTAGTGGTTCCGCCGCGTTCCGGAACTCACCTGTGAGGGTGACCGGGTTATTCACAATCGGTCCGCTGTCCACAGTTTTCGAGCAAGATCCACTTCTTTTTCCCGATCGCTGCACGGTGATTCCGGCCGTGAAGTCCGCGGCGTACGGATTTGCAGGGAGAAGGGGGCGGAGATCGTGGCTCGATCGAAGTCGTGGGAATCGCTGTCGGGAGAGCCGGCCGGGGCCGTGGCCGTGGCCGGGAGCGCGCCTGGGCGTGCGGCCGGGGCGGCCGGGGCGGAGCCGGCCGGCGGCCGACCGCTGATCATCACCGAGGATCCGCTGCTGCTCGACGACCTGCTGCGGCTGTGCGCCGCCGCGGGTGCCGAGCCGCACGTGCACCACGCGGTGCCCGGGCAGGGCGGTGGGAACGGCGGGTCCAACGGGACTGCCGCGGGCGTCGGTTGGGAGTCCGCGCCGCTCGTGCTCGTCGGGGACGACGCGGCCCGCCGGGTGCGCGGGGCGCCGCGCAGGGGTGGGGTGTTCCTCGTCGGCCGGGAGCTGGACGACCCCCTGGTGTGGCAGCGGGCCGTGGAGATCGGCGCGGAGGAGGTGCTGCGGCTCCCCGATGCCGAGGGCCGGCTCGTCGACCGCATCGCCGACGTGGTGGAAGGCGCCGGGCGGCCCGCCCTCGCCGTCGGGGTGATCGGCGGCAGCGGCGGCGCAGGGGCGTCCACCCTCGCCTGCGCGCTCGCCCTGCGGGCGGCCCGCGCCGGGGAGCGGACCATCCTGATCGACGGGGACCCGCTGGGCGGGGGCATGGACGTGCTCCTCGGGGGCGAAGCCGCGGAGGGGCTGCGCTGGCCGGACTTCGCGGGTTCCCGGGGCCGTGTCGGCGCCGGAGCCCTGGAGGAGTCCCTGCCCGAACTGCACGCCCTGCGGGTGCTCAGCTGGGACCGCGGGGACCGGGTGGTGGTGCCGCCCGCCGCGATGCGGTCGGTGGTGGCCGCCGCCCGGCGCCGCGGCGGGGTCGTGGTGGTCGACCTCCCGCGCCGGGTGGACGAAGCCGTGGCCGAGGTGCTGGGCCAGCTCGACCTGGTGCTGATGGTGGTGCCGGGCGAGCTGCGGGCGGTGGCCGCGGCGAGCCGGGTGGCGGCCGGGGTGCGGATGGCGGCCCGGGACGTGCGCGTCGTCGTACGGGGCCGCTGCCCGGCCGGGCTCGACGCCGAATCCGTGGCCGGGCTGCTGGGGGCGCCGCTGGCCGGTGAGGTGCCGGTCGAGGTGGGGCTCCCCGGGAGGGTGGCCGAAGGGGAACCGCCGGGAGGTCAGGGGCGGGGCGCGCTGGCCCGCTTCTGCGACGGGTTCTGGCAGCGCGTGCTCGGCCCCGCCCAGGGGGTGGCGGCATGAGCGCGGTGCTGCTGGACGCGGTGCGCAGGCGGCTCGCCGAGAGCGGGGCGGAGCCGACCCCGGCGCGGGTGGCGGCGGCCCTGCGGGCCCAGGGCAGGCTGCTCGGTGATGCGGAAGTGCTGGGGGCGGCCGCCGAGTTGCGGTCCGAGCTGGTCGGAGCCGGCCCGCTGGAGGCGCTGCTCTCCGACCCGGGGGTCACCGATGTGCTGGTGGCGGCGCCCGACCGGGTGTGGGTGGACCGCGGCGGCGGGCTCGAGCTGACCGGGGTGACCTTCGCCGATGCGCAGGCCGTGCGCAGGCTCGCCCAGCGGCTGGCCGCCGTCGCCGGGCGGCGCCTGGACGACGCCCGCCCTTGGGTGGACGCCCGGATGCCGGACGGGACCCGGCTGCATGCCGTCCTGCCCCCGGTCGCGGTCGGATCGGCCTGCCTCTCGCTGCGGGTGGTGCGGCCGCGCGCCTTCACGCTGGAAGAGCTGGTCGCGGCGGGGACGCTGCCGCCCGGAGGGCACCGGCTGCTCCGGGCGATCGTCGAGGCCCGGCTGTCGTTCCTCGTCTCCGGCGGTACGGGCACCGGCAAGACCACCCTGCTCAGCGCCCTGTTGGGGCTGGTCGGCCCAGGTGAGCGGATCGTGCTGGCCGAGGATTCGGCCGAACTGCGCCCCGACCATCCGCATGTGGTGCGGCTGGAGACCCGGCCGGCCAACCAGGAGGGCGCGGGCCTGGTCACCCTGGCGGATCTGGTCCGGCAGGCGCTGCGGATGCGGCCCGACCGGCTCGTGGTCGGCGAGGTCCGGGGTGCCGAAGTCGCCGACCTCCTGGCCGCCTTGAACACCGGCCACGAAGGCGGCTGCGGCACTGTCCATGCGAACGCCGCCGCTCATGTACCGGCCCGCCTCGAGGCCCTCGGTACGGCTGCCGGGCTCGACCGGGCTGCCCTGCACAGCCAGTTGGCGGCCGCGCTGACCCTGGTGGTGCACCTGGCCCGGGACCGGGCCGGGCGGCGCAGGGTGGCCGAGGTGCACGTGCTGGAGCGGGATGCCGCCGGGCTGGTGGTGACCGTACCGGCGCTGCGCTGGGCTCCGCGCGGATTCGTACGGGAGCGGGGCTGGGAGCGGCTCGGTCCCCTGCTGCGGGGTGCGCGATGAGCGCGTCGGCAGGGCTGGGGCCGGTGCTGTCGGTGCCGGTGTTCGCCGGGATGCTGTGCGCGGGAGCGGCCGCGTGGGTGCTGGCCGGGGGTGACCGGGCCTCCCGGCGGGCCCGGCTGGTGCTCGCGGGGGCCGGGCCGGTGGTCGCGGGCGGGCCGGTGCGCAGGGAGCGGTGGGTGCTCGCCGTACGGGTGCGGGCGGCCCGTCGGCGGGAGTGGGCCTGCCTCGGGGCCGGGCTGTTGGTCGCGCTCCTCGGCGGGTCGGTGCTCCCGCTGCTGGCGGGAGCGGCCGCGGTGCCGCTGGTGCGGCGGTGGCTGCGCACCCGGGCCCGGGAGCGGGCCCGGGTGGCACGCGCCGCCGAGGTGGCGGAGCTGTGCGGGGCGGTGGTGGGGGAGCTGCGGGCCGGCTCCCAGCCCGGGCAGGCGCTGACAGCGGCGATGCGGCGCACGGTGGCGGGCCCCGGCGGGCCGGGGGCGGCGGAGGCGGGCGTGCTGGCCGCCGCGGCGTTCGGCGGGGACGTGCCCGGGGCGCTGCGCCAGGCGGCGCGGGAGTCCGGGGCCGAGGGGCTGGCCGGGATGGCGGCCTGCTGGCGGGTCTCGGTGGACGGCGGTGCGGGGCTGGCCGCCGGGCTGGACCGGCTGGAGGGCGCCCTGCGTGCCGAGCGGGACCGGGAGGAGTCCCTGCGGGCCCAGCTGGCGGGGGCGCGGTCCACGGCGGTCGTGCTCGCCCTGCTGCCGCTCGTGGGGCTGCTCATCGGCTCGGGTCTGGGTGCGGATCCGCTGCGGGTGCTGCTGCACACCCCGGTGGGGTGGGGCTGTCTGGTCGCGGGCGGGGTGCTGGAGGCGCTGGGGCTGCTGTGGTGCCGGCGGATCGTGCGGACGGGGGAGCGGTGATGGGCGGCCTCGCCGTCCACAGGCTGGGGATGACGCTGTGCCTGGCCCTGGTGGCCCTGTGCGTGCTGGCGGCGGTGGTGGCGGGCATGCGGGTACGGGCCGCCCGGCGCAGGATCGCGGTCCTGCTGGGGGCCGTACCCGGACCCCGCCGGCCTGCGGCGCCCTTCCGGATGCGGGGTGTGGCGGGCTGGGCCGGGCCGGCCGGGGCGCTGCTGGCGGGCTGGGTGCTCGTCGGCGGGGTGGCGGGGGCGGCCGTGGGCGCTGTGGCGGCCTTCGGGGTGCGGCGCTGGGGAACCTGGGAGCGGCCTCCCGCCGGGGTGGACACACGGGAGGCGGAGCGCCAGCTGCCCTTCGCCGCGGACCTGTTGGCCGCGTGCCTGGCGGCCGGAGCCGGCCCGGTGGAGGCCGCGGAGGTGGTGGGGGAGTCGCTGGGCGGCCCGTTGGGCGAGCGGCTGGCGAGGGCCGGCGCCGAGCTGCGGCTGGGCGGTGAACCGGGAGCCGGGTGGGGGAGGTTGGCGGAGATACCGGGTGCCCGGCCGCTCGCGGACTGCCTGGAGCGGGCCGCCCGTACGGGGGCGCCCGCGGCGGAGCCGGTCTCCCGCCTCGCCTCGCACCTCAGGGCGGACCGGGCCCGGCGGGCCGGAGCCCGTGCGCAGCGGGCGGCGGTTCTCGTCACCGCGCCGGTG
Source organism: Streptomyces sp. NPDC085524 (assembly GCF_044541755.1). Classification (NCBI taxonomy): domain Bacteria; kingdom Bacillati; phylum Actinomycetota; class Actinomycetes; order Kitasatosporales; family Streptomycetaceae; genus Streptomyces; species Streptomyces sp. NPDC085524. The sequence goes on along the minus strand of NZ_JBITTH010000006.1, from coordinate 173,002 downwards.
GGGCTGTGTTTCCTCCCCGCATTTCTCGCGATCGGGGTCGCTCCGGTGGTGATCGGAATGGCCTCGGGTCTTCTCTCGAACAACTGACGCCACATTGATCACGCACATCAGCAAAAGAAAACAACAGGAGGTTGCCATGAAGATCATCGGGTTTCGTGTACGGGCGGCGCTGAGGGGTCGTCGGAGCGATGCCGGGATGTCCACTTCCGAATACGCGATGGGCACCATCGCGGCCTGTGCGTTCGCTGCGGTTCTGTACAAGATCGTGACGAGCGAAGTCGTCTCGACGGCCCTTCAGTCGACCATCGGGAAGGCGCTCGATGTGCCGTTCTGAGGGGGAATCCGGGGCACGCCGTGAAATGGGGGACCGCGGATATGTGACCGCGGAGGCCGCCCTCGTCATCCCGGCCCTGGTGCTGTTCGCGGCGCTGCTGGTGTGGGCGCTGATGGCGGCCGCCGCGCAGATCCGGTGCGTGGACGCCGCCCGGGCCGGTGCCCGGGCGGCTGCCCGGTCGGAGCCGGCCGAGGTCGCGGCGGCGGCTGCCCGGGCGGCGGCGCCTGCGGGGGCCCGGGTGGACCTGGAGCGGGCCGGTGACCTCTGGCGGGTCCGGGTCGAGGCGCGGGCGCCGGGGCCGGGCTACGTGCCGGTGCGGCTCGGAGCGCAGGCGGTGGCCCTGGCGGAGGACAGCGTGGGGCCGCCGCCGTGAGCCGGGACCGGGGTTCGGCCACGGTGTGGGCGGTGCTGGTGGTGGCGGTGCTGGGCGCGGTGTTCGGAGGGGTGCTGCTGCTGGGCCAGGCGGTCGTGGCGCGTCACCGGGCGGCGGCCGCCGCGGACCTGGCGGCCCTCGCGGCGGCGGCGAGCTGGGCCCACGGCCCGGGTCCCGCGTGCGCGGCGGCGGTGCGGGTGGCCGGGGCGCAGGGTGCGCGGCTGTCCGGGTGCGTCCTGGAGGGTGAAGTCGCGGAGGTCACCGCCCGGGTGGCGGCCGGTCCCTTCGATCCGGCGATCCGGGCCCGCGCCGGCCCCGCACCGGAGCCGCCGCCGCCGCAGCCGCAGAGCCCGGGGCCATGAGGCGCCCGTCCCGCCGCCCACACCCGGGCCCGGGCTTCCGCCCCGCGGCAGAGGCCCCGGGCCCCAGGCGCAGGCCCACACCCCGGCACGGCCTGCCCTCCGTACGGCCCTGGCCCCGACACGGCGCCTGGCCCACACCCCGGCACGACCCGCGCCGCCGCTGTGGCACCGCCCCGGCCGGGCCCTGGCACCGGCACGCGCCCTGCACGGGTCCGGCCCCGGGTCCCGGCACGGGTCCGGCCCCGGGTGGTGAGGGTCAGGGCTTCGGGGGTGGGGCGGGGGGTGCTTCGGCCAGGAGGCGGGTGAGGAGGCGGATGGCGCCGCGCTTGTGCAGGGGGTCGTTGCCGTTGCCGCACTTCGGGGACTGGATGCAGGAAGGGCACCCGGCCTCGCACTCGCAGGCCGCGATGGCGTCGCGGGTCGCCGTCAGCCAGGCGCGGGCCGTGTGGAAGGCGCGCTCCGCGAAGCCGGCGCCGCCGGGGTGGCCGTCGTACACGAAGACCGTCGGAAGGAGGGTGTCGGGATGCAGCGGCACGGAGACGCCGCCGATGTCCCAGCGGTCGCAGGTGGCGAACAGCGGGAGCAGGCCGATGGAGGCGTGCTCGGCGGCGTGCAGGGCGCCGCCGAGGATCTCCGGGTTGATCCGGGCCTCGTCGAGCTGGTCCTCGGTGACCGTCCACCACACGGCCCTGGTGCGCAGGGTGCGGGGCGGCAGGTCGAGCTTGGCCTCGCCCAGCACCTCGCCGGTGATCAGTTTGCGCCGCAGATAGGAGACGACCTGGTTGGTGACCTCGACGGAGCCGTAGCAGAGCCGCCCCGGGCCCCAGGGGACCTCGGTCTCGGTCTCCAGGACGGAGATGGAGGTGGTGTCGCGGGCGGTGGTGGAGAAGGGCGGGTCCGCCTCCTCGACGAGGGCCGCCGAATCCTCCAGGTCCAGGTGCTTCACGAGGTACGTGCGGCCCTGGTGGAGGTGGACGGCCCCGTCGTGGACGGCGGTGTGCGCGGCCGACTCGTCGACCGTGCCCAGCAGCCGCCCGGTGGAGGCCTCCACGATCTGCACCTGGCGGCCGCCACCGCCCCGGATGTCGGTCAGGTCGGAGGCCCGCTCCCGCCGGGTCCAGTGCCAGGCCGTGGCCCGGCGGCGCAGCAGCTTCGCCGCCACCAGCTGGGGCACGAGTTCCCCGGTCGCCGGGCCGAAGAGCTCCAGGTCGGCCTCGGTCAGCGGCAGCTCCGCCGCGGCCGCGCACAGGTGCGGGGCGAGGACGTAGGGGTTGTCCGGGTCCAGGACCGTGGCCTCCACCGGTTGGCGGAACAGGGCCTCGGGGTGGTGGACGAGGTAGGTGTCCAGCGGGTCGTCGCGGGCGATCAGCACCGCCAGGGCGCCGTGCCCCGAGCGGCCGGCCCGGCCCGCCTGCTGCCACAGGGAGGCCCGGGTGCCCGGGTAGCCCGTGATCAGGACGGCGTCCAGGCCGGAGACGTCCACGCCGAGCTCCAGGGCGGTCGTGGCGGCGAGGCCCAGCAGTTCGCCGGAGTGCAGGGCCCGCTCCAGGGCCCGCCGCTCCTCCGGCAGGTATCCGCCGCGGTAGGCGGCAACCCGCCGCGGCAGGGAGCGGTCCACGTCGGCGAGCCGTTCCTTGGTGATCACGGAAATCAGCTCGGCGCCGCGCCGGGAGCGCACGAAGGCGACGGTGCGGACCCCCTGGACGACCAGGTCGGTCAGCAGGTCGGCGGTCTCGGCCGTCGCCGTACGCCGTACGGGCGCGCCCTTCTCGCCCCGCAGCTCGGTGAGCAGCGGCGGCTCCCACAGGGCGAAGACCACCTCGCCGCGCGGAGAGGCGTCGTCGGTGATCTCGATCACCGGCACGCCCGTCAGCCGGGACGCAGCGGTGGCCGGGTCGCTCGAGGTGGCGGAGGCCAGCAGGAAGACCGGTTCGGCGCCGTAGCGGGCGCACAGCCGCCGCAGCCGGCGCAGCACCTGTGCCACGTGGGAGCCGAAGACCCCCCGGTAGGTGTGGCACTCGTCGATCACCACGTAGCGCAGGGACCGCAGGAAGGAGGACCAGCGCGGATGGGCGGGGAGGATCCCCCGGTGGAGCATGTCGGGGTTGGTCAGGACGTAGTTGGCGTACTGGCGCACCCATTCGCGTTCCTCGACGGGCGTGTCCCCGTCGTAGACGGCGGGCCGGACGGCCGGGCCCAGCGGGCGGGCCAACCCTCGTACGGCCCGCAGCTGGTCGGCGGCCAGGGCCTTGGTGGGGGCCAGGTACAGGGCCGTCGCACCCCGCCCGTTCGGGGCCCCGGCACCGTCCACGAGCGCCGAGAGCACGGGCGCGAGGTACGCGAGGGACTTGCCGGAGGCGGTGCCGGTGGCGACGACCACCGACTCGCCGTCGAGGGCGTGCTCGGCCGCCGCGGCCTGGTGTTCATACGGGTGGTCGATCCCGGCCGCCTGGATCGCGGCTACTACATCCGTTCGGATGCGGTCGGGCCAGACGGCATGACGGCCCTCCCGAGGGGGCAAGTGCTCCGTATGGGTGATGCGCGCAGCCCGGGAAGGCCCCCGGGACAAGCGGTCGAGGACCGCTCCGGGGGTGGGTCGAGGGTCCGCGGGTGGCGTGGGCCGCCTGGGACGGTGAGTATTGGCCATTGGAACCGAGTGTGTCATCGGCGTGCAGGACAATGGTCCGAAGGCGTCGTGCGCGCCTGCCGGTAAGTGATTGAATGCCATCGCGGCAGCCGATCCCTCACCTACCTTCGGGTGGGGAGGCCCCTGGGGGGCGCCGCTCGATAGCAAGGTGCTGGAGGATCCGTGGACCTGTCCCTGTCGACTCGCACTGTCGGCGACCGTACGGTCGTGGCGGTCGGTGGCGAGATTGATGTGTATACCGCGCCCAAGCTGCGCGAGCAGTTGGTCGAGTTGGTGAACGACGGCAGCTATCACCTGGTTGTCGACATGGAGGGAGTGGACTTCCTCGACTCCACCGGTCTCGGTGTGCTCGTGGGAGGTCTCAAGCGCGTCCGTGCGCACGAGGGTTCGCTCCGCCTGGTGTGCAACCAGGAGCGCATCCTGAAGATCTTCCGCATCACCGGTCTGACCAAGGTGTTCCCGATCCACACCACCGTGGAAGACGCCGTCAACGCCACCGACTGACGGCTCCGGGCCGCCTGCGGGACGCCCTGGCGCGTCCTGGGGGCAGCGAGGAGCCGACGAGGAGAACGGGGGTACCGGGCCACGGTCGGCCCGGGCCCCTGTCAAGGCACGCCCGTAGTCCGAGGGGGACGCGCATGGCCACCGTTGAACTGCGCTTCAGCGCCCAGCCCGAACACGTCCGGACGGCCCGCCTGGTCGCGGCCGCCGTGGCGCGCCGGGCCGGCGTGGAGGAAGCCGTCCTCGACGAGGTCCGCCTCGCCGTGGGCGAGGCCTGCTCGCGCGCCGTCGGACTCCACCGCAGCAACGGGCTGACCGCGCCCGTCCGGGTCGTGCTGACCGAGGAGGAGAAGGTGTTCTCCATCGAGGTCGGCGACGAGGTTCCCGGGCCGGGCGGCGGCCCGGACTCCGCCGTGCCCGGCCTCGAGGCCGCCCTGGAATCCGACGGGGACGGCGAGGACGAGATGGGTCTCGCCGTGATCAGCGGGCTCGTCGACGACGTCGAGGTGAGCACCGGGGAGTCCGGCGGCACGATCCGGATGAGCTGGCCCGTGTCCGGGTCCTCCGATCTTCACTAGATCAACGGAACGCAGGGCGCATTCGGTCCTATCTTCCGATCTTTATCAAGGCCCTGCTGAGCAGGGCCTTTTTCATGCCCGTAGATCAATGACCAGGCGTCAATGCCTTTGCCCCATTACCACTTTCGAGGGTATTGGAGTGACGCGATCTATTGGTGAGGGGCAAGAGAACGCCAATTCCGTTTGCTGCGTACTGTTTTGATCGGGGCGCGCTCCCTACAATCCGTCCACATCTTGAGCTCATCACGTCAAGGAGGACGAATGACGGGGCTCTTCACCCCCAATGCGCCGGATCACACGATCGATCTGGCATCCGCGGTACTCACCGATGACAATCGGCTCATCGTGATCGTCATTGCGGCCGTGGCACTCGCCGCACTCGTCGTCGCGCAGATCCTGGTCCGCCAGGTGCTCGCCGCCGACGAGGGAACCGACAGCATGAAGAAGATCGCCGCCGCCGTCCAGGAAGGCGCCAACGCCTACCTCGGCCGCCAGCTGCGCACCCTCGGCGTCTTCGCCGTCGTCGTGTTCTTCCTGCTCTTCCTGCTCCCCGCCGACACCTGGTCGCAGCGGGCGGGCCGGTCGGCGTTCTTCCTCGTGGGCGCCCTCTTCTCGGCGGCCACGGGCTACATCGGCATGCGGCTCGCGGTCCGCGCCAACGTCCGCGTCGCCGCGGCCGCCCGCGAGGCCACCCCCGCCGAGGGAGAGCCCGCCAGAGACCTGACCGAGGTCTCCCACAAGGCGATGAAGATCGCCTTCCGCACGGGCGGCGTCGTCGGCATGTTCACCGTCGGCCTCGGCCTCCTCGGCGCCTCCTGCGTCGTCCTGGTCTACGCCGCCGACGCCCCCAAGGTGCTGGAGGGCTTCGGCCTCGGAGCCGCCCTGATCGCGATGTTCATGCGCGTGGGCGGCGGCATCTTCACCAAGGCCGCCGACGTCGGCGCCGACCTTGTCGGCAAGGTCGAGCAGGGCATTCCGGAGGACGACCCGCGCAATGCCGCGACCATCGCCGACAACGTGGGCGACAACGTCGGCGACTGCGCCGGAATGGCCGCCGACCTCTTCGAGTCGTACGCCGTCACCCTCGTGGCCGCACTCATCCTCGGCAAGGCGGCCTTCGGCGACCTGGGCCTGGCCTTCCCGCTGATCGTCCCCGCCATCGGCGTGATCACGGCCATGATCGGCATCTTCGCGGTCTCCCCGCGCCGCAGCGACCGCAGCGGCATGACCGCCATCAACCGCGGTTTCTTCATCTCCGCGGTGATCTCCCTGGTGCTGGTCGGGATCGCCGTCTTCGCGTACCTGCCGGCCAGCTACAAGGACCTCGTCGGCGTCGACAACGCCGCGATCACCAACCACTCCGGCGACCCGCGCGTCCTGGCCCTGGTCGCCGTCGCGATCGGCATCGTGCTCGCCGCCCTCATCCAGCAGCTCACCGGCTACTTCACGGAGACCAACCGCCGTCCCGTCCGGGACATCGGCAAGTCCTCCCTCACCGGCGCGGCCACCGTCGTCCTCGCCGGCATCTCCGTCGGTCTGGAGTCCGCCGTCTACACGGCGCTGCTCATCGGCCTCGGTGTCTACGGGGCGTTCCTGCTCGGCGGCACGTCGATCATGCTCGCGCTGTTCGCGGTGGCCCTGGCCGGCACCGGGCTGCTCACGACCGTCGGTGTCATCGTCGCCATGGACACCTTCGGGCCCGTCTCCGACAACGCCCAGGGCATCGCCGAGATGTCCGGCGACGTCGAGGGCGCCGGCGCGCAGGTCCTGACCGACCTGGACGCCGTGGGCAACACCACCAAGGCCATCACCAAGGGCATCGCCATCGCCACCGCCGTGCTCGCCGCGGCCGCGCTCTTCGGCTCGTACAACGACGCCATCGCCACCGCGGTCAAGGAAGTCGGCGCCAAGGCCGGGGAGATGAACCTCAGCCTCGACATCGCACAGCCCAACAATCTCGTCGGGCTGATCCTGGGCGCGGCCGTCGTGTTCCTCTTCTCCGGACTCGCCATCAACGCCGTCTCCCGCTCCGCCGGTTCGGTCGTCTACGAGGTGCGCCGCCAGTTCCGCGAGCACCCCGGGATCATGGACTACACCGAGAAGCCCGAGTACGGGCGCGTCGTCGACATCTGCACCAAGGACGCGCTGCGCGAGCTCGCCACGCCCGGCCTGCTCGCCGTCCTCACCCCGATCGCGGTGGGCTTCTCCCTCGGGGTCGGCGCGCTCGGCTCCTTCCTCGCCGGGGCCATCGGCACGGGCACGCTGATGGCGGTCTTCCTCGCCAACTCCGGAGGCGCGTGGGACAACGCGAAGAAGCTCGTCGAGGACGGCCACCACGGCGGCAAGGGCAGCGAGGCCCACGAGGCCGTGGTCATCGGCGACACCGTCGGCGACCCGTTCAAGGACACCGCCGGCCCCGCGATCAACCCGCTGCTGAAGGTCATGAACCTGGTGGCGCTGCTGATCGCCCCCGCCGTCGTGCAGTTCAGCTTCGGCGAGGACACCAGCGCCGGAATCCGGGCGATCGTCGCGGTCCTCGCGATCGGCGTCATCATCGCCGCCGTGTACGTGTCCAAGCGCCGCGGCATCGCCGTGGGCGAGGACGGCGAGGGCGGAGCCGCCGAGCGGGTGGCCCAGTCGGCCGACCCGGCGACGGTCTCCTGACCTTCTCGCCACGAGCGGTACGGGCGGAGCCGGGCAGGGCCGGCGGTACGTCCGAACGGCGGACGGGCGGCGCGGACTGACGCGCCGTCCGTCCGCCTTTGTACGCCGCCGGAGGGGAGCCGTGTATCTTCCGGGCCGAGAGCCTTCGAAGGGACCAATCCGGTGAACAAGAAGCTTGCGGCCGCGCTGTCGGGCGGTGCTGTGCTGATGCTCGTCCTGTCCGGCTGCGGCGGGGATGACAGCGACGCGAAGGGCAACGCCTGGGCCAAGAAGGTCTGTGACCAGTGGTCGCCCGAGCTCAAGAAGATCGAGGCCGCCAACGCCGACATCAAGCGGGTGGCGACGGAGAGCAGCAAGCCCGAGGACGTCCAGAAGACGGACTCGGCCGCCTTCGCGACGATGTCCGAGTCGTACAAGACGATGGGCAGTGCCCTGCAGAACGCGGGTGTCCCGCCGGTCAAGGACGGCGAGAAGACCCTCGGCGCGGCGGTCCAGGGCTTCGAGTCGACCTCCAAGGGCTACGCCGACCTGAAGACGAAGATGGACGCCCTCGACCCCAAGGACCAGACGAAGTTCGCCGAGGGCCTCAAGGAGCTCGCGGGCGGCCTGGAAGAGGCCACCAAGGGCGGCAAGGACGCCCTCGACCAGCTGAAGTCGGGCGGCCTGGACAAGTCGATGAACGCCCAGAAGGGCTGCCAGGTCACGGCGCCGTCGCCCAAGTAGCCCCGCGTCGGGCAGAAAGCCGGCAAGCAGGCCGGACAGTACGCCGGCCAGGGCGGCCGGGGCCCGGAAGGGCTCCGGCCGCCCTGCCGTACACCCGGACGCGCCCGGGGTCCGGCGCGCCGCCCGGGAGCACACCCGCGCGGCGCACGGATTACCGCCCCCAGCGGCCACAATGGACGGGTGAGTACCAGCAGCCTTCCCACGCCCGAACGCGCCGCCGAGCTGCGCACCGCCCTGCTCGCCGCCGGCTTCACCGCCGACGGGCTGCTCGACCTGCTCGGCGCCCCCGCCTACGCCGCGCTCGCCCGCAGCGAGACGGTCCCCGCCCTGCGCGCCACGCGGAACGGCGGTGACGGCCCGCTGCCGAGCCTGGTCCGGCTGTTCCTGCTCCAGGAGCCCGTGGCGTACGCGCTCGCCGCAGCCGCCCTGCCCGTCGAGGCCGCCCTGGCCGACGGGTGGCTCCGGCGCGACGATGCCGCCGAAGGCGGGGACACGGTGCGCGCGACCGTGGACGTACGCCCGTACGGCGGCCCGGACGGCGAGGACTGGTTCATCGTCTCCGACCTCGGCTGCGCCGTCGGCGGGGCCGGCGGGATCGGCAGCCGGGAGGAGGGCGTGGTCCTCGGGGTGGGCGGCGCCTCCACCACCCTGGCCGGGATCACCGTCCGGATCCCGGTCGGCTCGGCCCTCGACCTCGGCACCGGTTCGGGAATCCAGGCGCTGCACGCCGCCCAGCACGCCACCCGGGTCACCGCCACCGACGTCAACCCCCGGGCCCTGGAATTCACCCGGTTGACGCTGGCGCTGTCCGGGGCCCCGGAGGCCGAGCTGCTCGCCGGGTCCCTCTTCGAGCCGGTCGGCGGGGCCACGTACGACCTGATCGTGTCGAACCCGCCCTTCGTGATCTCCCCCGGCGCCCGGCTCACGTACCGGGACGGCGGCATGGGCGGCGACGACCTGTGCCGGACCCTGGTCCAGGAGGCCGGCGCGCACCTCAACCCCGGCGGGTACGCACAGTTCCTCGGCAACTGGCAGCACGTGGAGGGCGAGGAGTGGCACGACCGGGTCCGCGCCTGGGTGCCGCGCGGCTGCGACGCCTGGATCGTGCAGCGTGACGTGCAGGACGTGACGCAGTACGCGGAGCTGTGGCTGCGCGACGCGGGCGACCACCGCACCGACCCCGCCGAGTACCAGCGGCGCTACGAGGACTGGCTGGACGAGTTCGAGGCCCGCAAGACCAAGGCCGTCGGCTTCGGATGGATCACCCTGCGCCGGACGGACGCGGCCGAGCCCTCGATCGTGGTCGAGGAATGGCCGCACTCGGTGGAGCAGCCGCTCGGCGAGGCCGTCCTGGCCCACTTCGCCCGCCAGGACTACCTGCGCGAGCACGACGACGCGGCCCTGCTCGAAGGCCGCTTCGTGCTGGCCGCCGAGGTGGTCCAGGAGCAGGTCGGGGCGCCTGGCGCGGAGGATCCGGAACACGTGGTGCTCCGGCAGAACCGCGGAATGCGGCGCGCGACCAAGGTCGACACGGTCGGTGCGGGCTTCGCCGGAGTGTGTGACGGCTCACTGAGCGCGGGCCGGATCCTGGACGCGATCGCGCAGCTCATGCAGGAGGACCCGGTCGTGTTGCGCGACCGTACGCCGGAGGCCATCCGGATGCTGGTCGAGCAGGGCTTCCTGGAGCCGGTGGCGGGCTCCGCGCCGTAGCCGCGCCCGGGAGCGGAACCTGAATGTCACCTGGGGTTCGCCCGCTGTACGCCGGGGGCTGAAAGGGTTCTGCCCAGAGGGATCCGGGGGGGTCCCGAGAGTGGTCCGGGGGATGGGGGAAGCGGCATGGACACCGGTCCTGCGATCTTCGCGGCGACCGTGTTCCTGCTGTTCGGAGCCGCTCTGCTGGCCTGGACGGGGGCGCGTGTCCTCAAGGGCGCGCCGGTGGCCGAGGGCGTGCGCCCCGTCCTGGCGGTACCACTGGCACTGCTCGGCGGCGGGGTGTCGATCGCCCTCGGCGCGTGGTGCCTCACGCGGCTCTGACGCGGGGCGGAAGGCCGCCCGTATCCCCTGGTGGGGGCACACGCGACACCCGGGGCGGAACCACCCGGGGGACCACATCCGGAAGCCGTCGCCGGGGCGGGGCCAGACGGCCCCCCGGCCACTCGGCCCGGTGATCGCGAAGGGTCCGCCGCGGCATCCGGGCGGCAGAACCGGCACTTGTCGGGTTACCGTTCGAGTGGCCGTTGCGGGCTTCTCCCGTTTGACACGGGGGCGGGTTGTACCGTCACACTCCGCAGCGTCGCCGTACCGCGACCGAGTGCCGACCGGAGAGAAGAGCCAAGTTGTCCCCGACTAGCGAGACCGCAAAGGGCGGCCGCCGACTCGTCATCGTCGAGTCCCCTGCCAAGGCGAAGACCATCAAGGGCTACCTCGGCCCGGGATACGTCGTCGAGGCGAGCGTCGGGCACATCCGCGACCTCCCGAACGGCGCGGCGGAGGTCCCCGACAAGTACACCGGCGAGGTCCGCCGCCTCGGCGTGGACGTCGAGCACGACTTCGCGCCGATCTACGTCGTCAACGCGGACAAGAAGGCCCAGGTCAGGAAGCTCAAGGACCTGCTGGCCGAGTCCGACGAACTCTTCCTCGCCACCGATGAGGACCGCGAGGGCGAAGCCATCGCGTGGCACCTGCAGGAAGTCCTCAAGCCCAAGGTCCCCGTCCACCGGATGGTCTTCCACGAGATCACCAAGGACGCGATCCGCGACGCCGTCGCCAACCCGCGCGAGCTGAACCAGCGCATGGTCGACGCCCAGGAGACCCGCCGCATCCTCGACCGCCTCTACGGCTACGAGGTCTCGCCGGTCCTGTGGAAGAAGGTCATGCCGCGGCTGTCGGCCGGCCGCGTCCAGTCGGTCGCCACCCGCCTCGTCGTCGAGCGGGAGCGCGAGCGCATCGCCTTCCGCTCCGCCGAGTACTGGGACCTCACCGGCACCTTCTCCACCGGCCGTGCCGGTGACGCCTCCGACCCCTCGACGCTGGTCGCCCGCCTGAACACGGTCGACGGCAAGCGCATCGCGCAGGGCCGCGACTTCGGCGCGAACGGGCAGCTCAAGGGCGAGGTGCTGCACCTCGACGAGACGAACGCGCGGGCGCTCGCCGCCGCGCTGGAGAGCGCCTCGTTCACCGTCCGCTCGGTCGAGTCCAAGCCGTACCGCCGCTCCCCGTACGCCCCGTTCCGCACGACGACGCTCCAGCAGGAGGCCTCGCGCAAGCTGGGCTTCGGTGCCAAGGCGACGATGCAGGTGGCGCAGAAGCTGTACGAGAACGGCTTCATCACCTATATGCGTACGGACTCCACCACGCTCTCCGACACCGCGGTGTCAGCGGCGCGCGCGCAGGTCACGCAGCTCTACGGCGCCGACTACCTGCCGGAGAAGCCGCGCGTCTACGCGGGCAAGGTCAAGAACGCGCAGGAGGCGCACGAGGCGATCCGGCCTTCGGGTGATCGTTTCCGCACCCCGGCCGAGACGGGTCTGACCGGCGACCAGTTCCGCCTGTACGAGCTGATCTGGAAGCGGACCGTCGCCTCGCAGATGAAGGACGCGGTCGGCAACTCGGTGACCGTGAAGATCGGCGGCACCGCTTCGGACGGCCGTGACGCCGAGTTCAGCGCCTCCGGCAAGACGATCACCTTCCACGGCTTCATGAAGGCGTACGTCGAGGGCGCGGACGACCCGAACGCCGAGCTCGACGACCGCGAGAAGCGGCTGCCGCAGGTCGCGGAGGGCGACGCGCTCGCCGCCGAGGAGATCACGGCGGACGGCCACTCCACCAAGCCGCCGGCCCGCTACACCGAGGCCTCGCTGGTCAAGGAGCTGGAGGAGCGGGAGATCGGCCGCCCGTCGACGTACGCGTCGATCATCGGCACGATCCTCGACCGCGGCTACGTCTTCAAGAAGGGCACGGCGCTCGTCCCGTCCTTCCTGTCCTTCGCCGTCGTGAACCTGCTGGAGAAGCACTTCGGCCGGCTCGTCGACTACGACTTCACCGCGAAGATGGAGGACGACCTCGACCGCATCGCGCGGGGCGAGGCCCAGTCCGTGCCGTGGCTGAAGCGCTTCTACTTCGGCTCGGAGGACGCGAGCGAGGTCGTTCCGGCCGACGGTGACGCGCTCGGCGGCCTGAAGGAGCTGGTCACGGACCTGGGCGCGATCGACGCCCGGGAGATCTCCTCCTTCCCGGTCGGCGAGGGCATCGTGCTGCGCGTCGGCCGCTACGGGCCGTACGTGGAGCGGGGCGAGAAGGACGCCGAGGGCCACCAGCGGGCCGACGTACCGGACGACATGGCTCCGGACGAGCTGACGGTCGCGTACGCGGAGGAGCTCTTCGCGAAGCCGAGCGGTGAGTTCCAGCTGGGCGCCGACCCGGTGAGCGGGAACCAGATCGTCGCCAAGGACGGCCGCTACGGGCCGTACGTGACGGAGATCCTGCCCGAGGGCACGCCGAAGACGGGCAAGAACGCGGTCAAGCCGCGGACGGCCTCGCTGTTCAAGACCATGTCCCTGGACACGGTCACCCTGGACGACGCCCTCAAGCTCATGTCGCTGCCGCGCGTCGTCGGCGCGGACGCGGAGGGCGTGGAGATCACGGCCCAGAACGGGCGCTACGGCCCGTACCTGAAGAAGGGCACGGACTCGCGCTCCCTGGAGACCGAGGACCAGCTCTTCTCGATCACGCTGGACGAGGCCCTCGCGATCTACGCGCAGCCGAAGCAGCGGGGCCGGGCGGCGGCCAAGCCTCCGCTGAAGGAGCTGGGCACGGACCCGGTCAGTGAGAAGCCGGTGGTGGTCAAGGACGGCCGGTTCGGCCCGTACGTGACGGACGGCGAGACGAACGCGACGCTGCGGCGGGACGACGACGTCGAGACCATCACGCCGGAGCGGGGCTACGAGCTGCTCGCGGAGAAGCGGGCGAAGGGCCCGGCCAAGAAGGTGGCGAAGAAGGCCCCCGCCAAGAAGGCCCCGGCGAAGAAGACCGCCACGGCCAAGAAGACGGCGGCGAAGAAGACCACGGCCACGGCGGCGAAGAAGACCGCCGCCAAGAAGACGGTGGCCAAGAAGGCGACGGCCGCTCCGGCGGACGAGTAGCCACGACCGGGCCGGTGGCCGCTGGCTTCCGGCCCCGGGCTCCGGCCCTCGGCCGACTTCGGGCAGGCCCCGTGCGATCCGCACGGGGCCTGCCCGTTTCCGCGTCCGGCCGCACCATCCAGCCCGTCCGGCGTTTGAGGATGGGGGCACCTCCCAGCGGTAGCTGGGGGAGGGTCCGGGCGGAGCCCCCGGTTTCGGGAAGGGGCGGGGTGGGGGAAGGCCCCGCGCAGCGGCCCGTACGCGCGGGGGCCGCCGGGGCCGGGCGCGGGGGGGGGGCCCCCCCCCCCCCCCCCAAAAAAAAAAAAAGGCCGCCCCCCCCGGGGGGGGTGCGGTGAAC